>VBON01000120.1:5440-5646 GCA_005877525.1 Nitrospirota bacterium | reverse complement strand
ACGCGCTCCGCCTTGATCCGAAACTCACGGCCGCCTCTCTGCTGCTCGGTGATATCGTCTACCGGCAAGGTGAGGTCGACAGCGCCATCCGGATCTACGAGGTCGCCCTGGCCTTCGCTCCGAATGACCCACAGTTGCAGAGCAAGCTTGAGGCGTGGCGCAAAGAAGCGGCACTGCATGGAAGTTTTCAACACAATCTCAACTCT
>VBON01000120.1:4680-5416 GCA_005877525.1 Nitrospirota bacterium | reverse complement strand
GCTCTGGAGTCGGCCTATTGGCGGATCGGAACCGCGCTCTTGGCGTATCCGCCAAACATCATCACGGTCATCCTCTATACCGACGAGCAGTTTCGCGACATCACCCGTAGTCCGAGTTGGGCCGGCGGCGTGTACGACGGCACCATTCGGATCCCCATGCGCGAGGCCTTAAATAATTTGCCGCAACTGGAAAAGGTACTCGCGCACGAATTTACCCACGCCCTCGTCCGAAGCCTCTCGCCGAGAGGCACGCCAACGTGGATGGATGAAGGCTTGGCGGTGGTCTTTGAGAATAGTGATCTCAGGTGGGCCGAGAAAATAGTACGCAAGGCGCCATCGCTTATCCCTCTCCCACAATTGCATAATGGATTTTTAATCTTGCCGGAGGATCAGGTCCCTCTCGCCTACGCAGAAAGTGCTCTCGCGGTTCGCATGTTAATGGACCGTAGCGGTGCCCTCACCTTAACGATGCTCTTAAAAGATCTAGACGCAGGCCAGGATTTCGCCACGGCGTTTGATCATCACTTCACATTTTCCTATTTAGAATTTCAAAGGGTATGGTATGAGCCGCTCACGGCTTTCCGTGGACAGTAAGTATCAAAGTATCACGGACTTCTGTTAACAGTATTTACTGTTAAGATCCTAGTTGTTAATACGTGCTTAGATGTTCATATTTATCAGGCGTGCGCAAAGGTCGGTAATATACTCAGTATACCTCTTCCCATACATAAATATT
>VBON01000120.1:0-4671 GCA_005877525.1 Nitrospirota bacterium | reverse complement strand
TACATTAATATTGATCCTAACCCTTTAGCATGGTAGTCTCAATGCTAATTCTAGAGAGGTTAGTACCAGCTTGCGCGTAACTCCCATTCTCGGTTGTCTTCTCCTGTCAGTTCTACTTGCCGCTTGCGCCACGTCGAAGGGTGACAAGCTCATGAAAGCGGGGCTATGGGAAGAGGCGGCCACCGCATATCAAGAGGACCTAAGAGAAGATGCTTTTAACCCCGACTTAGAGGAAAAACTTGCGGTGGCTCGTACACGAGCAGCCGCAGTGCATGCCGAGCGGGGTGAAGCCATGCTCAAGGACCGGAAGCTGCCGGGTGCGATTGAGGCCATGAAGCATGCGCTGACCCTCAGTCCGACCAATGCCCACTATCGCGCCGTACTGGCCGAAGCGCAGCGATACAAAGAGGGCGAGGACCACCTCTCCGCCGGCCAAAAACTCCTGAAGGCGGCGCGGCTGGAAGAAGCCGCCGAGGCTTTCGAGCAGGCTTTAGCCCGGGACCCTGATCTTAAAGCGGCGCAGGACGGCTTGATGCAAATCGCCGAACGCCAGCGCGCGGGGCGAAATCTGATCTTTACGAACGCATCGCGACAGCCGATCACGCTGAAATTCCAAAATGCTCGGACCAAGGAAGTCTTTGAAGTGCTGGCTCGTGCCGGCGGCATCAACTTCATGTTTGACAAGGACCTCAGGGACGATCCGGTGACGATCTTTCTCAAAGACAGCACTTTTGAGGAAGCACTCAATCTGATTCTCGCCACGCAGAATCTTTTCATGCGAAGGGTCGGTACCGATACCATCCTGATCGTTCCTAAGAGTAAGCAAAAGATGGATCAGTACCAGGACCTCGTGATCCGTACCTTCTATATCTCCAACGGCAAGGCGAAGGACCTCGTGAATCTGCTGCGCACGATGCTGGAAAGCAAGCGCATCTACGTGAACGAGGAACTAAACGCCATCGTGATCAGGGACACTCCTGACAAAGTCCGATTGGCTGACAGGATCATCAGCGCGAATGATCGGAAACCGGGCGAAGTCGTATTCGAGATCGAGGTCGTGGAGGTCGACAAGACCAAAAGTGACAAGTTCGGCCTAGAATTCGCCAAGCAAGCCGGCGCAGCCCTCGTGCCGCCAGATCAAACCAATCAGACATTCCCGGGCCCGAATACCGTCCTCTTCAACTGGCGGCAACTAACGACTCTGAATCCCACAAGTTACCTCTTTACCTTGCCAACGAGCATACTCCTCGACTTTCTGCGCTCGGAGTCGAATGCCAAGACTCTGGCCAATCCGCGACTTCGCGTCGTGAATAACAAGCTGGCCAAGATCAATATCGGCGACAAGGTCCCGATCCTGCTCTCCACCACAAATACGATTCCGGGCATCGTCCCCGGCACCGTGCCGACCCAATCCACCATCACGTCCATCGAATACAAGGACGTCGGCGTCAAGCTTTCGGTTGAGCCGAATATCCATTTAAATGCACAGGTCACATTGAAGCTCCAGCTCGAAGTGACTTCGCTGGGAGATCTGATTACATTGCAGGCGAGTCCTCTCATCCAGCAGTTTAAATTCGGAACCCGGACTGCCGAAACCATTTTGACGTTGAAGGACGGGGAGAGCGTGGTGATCGGCGGCCTGCTTCAGGACCAGGACCGGACGACGGTCTCAAAGGTCCCGGGGTTGGGGGATATTCCAGCCCTGGGGTGGATCTTCAAAAACACGACGCGCGATACGGTGCGGACCGATGTCATTCTTGCGATCACGCCGCGCATTGTCAGGGGACTGGAAATGCCGGGAGCGGACGAGCAGTCCTTCTGGTCAGGTACCGAAGAGACTTATTCGGTGAAGCCGCTGTTCGACCCCGGTCGGGGACTCGATGTCTCCGCGACAACGTTTCCGAGTGCAACCCCCCCACCGCCCGTAGCAGCTCTACCGCCTGGCGCTCCTGTAGCCCCGCCTGCAGCAACCATGCCGCCCAGCACGATTGCACCTCCGATGATAGCCCTCCTGTCGGTGCGACCCACAGAGGGGACTGTCCTGCGCGGCAAGGAAACCAGAGTAGACATGCTGGTGTCTAATGCCAATGCCCTCATGGAGTCCATCGTCACGCTCCGTTATGACCCGAATGTCCTCGAATTCCGCCAGGCTCTGGATGGCGAGTTTCTAAAGCGCGACGGCGCGGCTTCCATGGTTGTGGATTCGAACCCTATAGCCGGCACGGTGACTGTGCAGGTGACGCGTCTGGAAGGCAAGGGTGTTACGGGAGGCGGTGTGCTGGCCACCTTTGCGTTCGCGGGCAAGACAGCCGGTGTATCCCCGTTGGCAATTCAGAGCCCGCAATTACGAGATGCGGGAAAGGTGGTTCTGCCGGTTTCCGGCGGGCAAGGAGTTCTGAGGGTGCAGTGAAAGAGTCCGGAGTGACGCTTTTGGAATTGCTGATCACCATCAGCATCGTCATGATCTTGGCCTCTGCGGCAATGCCGCTTTCAAAAATGATCACCAAGCGCACTCATGAGATCGAGCTCCGCCAGGAACTTCGGAGAGTGCGGACAGCCATTGACCAGTTTAAGGTCGATTGGAATCGGGAAGGGGACAACCTGACGGGTCCGCTGTGCAGCAAAAATAAACTTACGTGCAAGGAGGTCTCCGGCACCTCCGGCTATCCCAAGTCTGTCGACGTTCTCTTAAAGGTCGAACTGACAGGGGACCAGGCGACCGTGACCGGGAAGTCTATTTGGCGCTATCTCAGAAAGATCCCGGTCGATCCGATGACTGGAAAGGCGGACTGGCGGTGGCGATGTTACAGCGATCCACCGGATGCAGAGTCCTGGTGCGGCGAGGATGTGTACGATCTTTCGTCAAGCAGCAAGGAGCTTGCTTCCGATGGAACAAAGTTTAAAGACTGGTGAGGAATGAGGCATTTGTGGCGTTTACGATCCGACTGCAGGCAGAGCGGAGAGTCGGAATCGGGCTTCACCCTGGTGGAACTGATGATCGTCGTCTCGATCATCGGGATCCTGGCGACCGTGGCAGTGCCTTCGTACCGTCAGTCGGTGGTGAAGGCCCGCGAAGCGGTACTCCGACAAGACTTGTTTACGATGCGAGACCTGCTGGACCAATACCGGGCCGACAAGGGAAAGTATCCGGCGACACTGAAGGATCTGGTCACCGCGACCTATTTGCGAGCCGTGCCGGTAGACCCGATTACCCAATCCGCAACCACCTGGCAGGAAATTGTCGACGAGACGGAGGGGGGAGTCTTCGACGTCCATTCGGGCGCGGATCGACTCGCCTCAAACGGCACTCCCTATAACCAATGGTGAGGCATTTCTCTATGTACACCGCTCAAATCAGATGTATGTCGCTGACCGCTGGCCTCCTCCTGACTGGCTGCAGCAGTCTCTCAACCAATAATTATGCGATCATGCATGAAGCGCTCAAAGAAGAAACGGCCCTGGCACAACGTACTGCTGTGAGTCTTCACGCGGAGGTGCAGACGCTTCAGGAGCAGTTAGGCGCGTCGCGGGCTGCTCACGCACGCACCCAGGGCGAACTTCGCGACTCGGAACGCCGGCTGATTGAGGCTCAGCGAATTGCGGAATTGAAACAGGACGAACTGGCCAAAACCAGAGCGGCGAGCGGGCAGGGGGAGAAGACAGGCGATCAGGTTAAGCTCCGAGTGGCCGATGATCGCGAGCAAAAGCGTATAAACATGTTAGAAACATCCATTAAAAAACTCACGAAAGAAGTGGCTACCCTGAATACGACTCTACGGGATTCCGGGGCTCGCCCCACGCCCGCCGCGACTCCTACTAATGAGCTGGATGGCACATTGCCGCCTGCACAGATGAAGCCCTCGCACAGCCTGATTGTGCGAGCCGGCGATACGCTTTTCTCCATCGCGAGGCTCTATGACATCGCCCTCGCCGACCTGAAAAGTCTTAATCGTTTGGCGACAGACCGCATTCTTGTCGGCCAAGTGTTGATCGTACCTGAACCATAGGAGCCTCCGGCGAGATGCCTGTGTTTCTGTACAGAGCCGCGCAGGGAGACGGCACGGTCCTGGAAGGCCGGTTGGAGGGCGAAGATGAGCCCACGATTCGCGCACAATTGGAAGGGCGCGGCCTGCTCATCTTTCGACTGCGCCGCCGGGGCAGTGTCCCCATCCTGGACTCCGCTCCATGGAGTCGCGGCACTGTATCGCGCCAGGACTTTCTAATCTTCAACCAGGAATTTCTAGCCCTCGTCAAGGCTGGGCTTCCCATTCTCAAAGCCTGGGATCTCCTCAGTCCGCCCTGCGTGGAGTGCATCAAAGTATTCGGGATGGCACATCGCTTTCTGATGCTCTGGCGCAACACCCGGAGCAATTTCCGGAGCTCTATGTCGCCTCGGTGAAGGCCGGCGAGCAGGTAGGCAGCCTCCCGGAGGTGCTGCAACGCTACATTGTCTACCTCAAACTGGTTATCGGCGTACGTCAAAAGATGACGAAAGCGATGGCGTACCCGGCCTTCCTGATCGTCGTCGGCGTGGTGGTTGTGGGATTTCTGGTGGGCTATATACTACCGACGTTTGCAGTGATCTATGGTGATACCTTGGCGGACTTGCCGCCGGCGACACGAACCTTGATCGGTCTGGTTCAGAACATTCAGTCACACTTTCTCATCCTG
>VBON01000119.1:4449-7691 GCA_005877525.1 Nitrospirota bacterium | reverse complement strand
GGTTGAGCATGCCGCCGCGCACTTCCCGGAGGCGGTGCGTAATCTTCTGGATACGATCGGGATAGAAAGCAGCCATCCGTTCCAGAAAGACCGGTTCTACGCTGCCAGACAACCGCACCAAGCTATAAAACGCGTCTTGCGCCCCGGCCTGTCGTGCCGATTGCAATATCTCCATCATCTGATCGTCGTTGAGCCCGGGGATGACAGGGGCGAGGGAGACGGCGGTTCTGATACCGGCGTCGGCGAGCGTTTTAATCGTGAGGAGGCGTTTTGTAATGGATGGGGCTTGCGGCTCAACGTTGCGCGCCATTTCGTTATCGGCGAACGGCACGCTGATGTTTACCGTCAGCGTTGCGACGTCGGTCAGCTGACGAAGCACATCCATGTCTCGGAGGATGAGCGCCGCCTTCGTAATGATGGCGACAGGATTTCGGAATTCGGCACACACCTCCAGGCAGGCACGAGTCAAACCCCAGGCTGCCTCCAGCGGCTGATAGCAATCCGTGTTCCCGGAAAACACGACCACTTCCCCTTTCCATGACGGCTTGAGGAATGCCTGCCGGAGCAGCATCGGCGCGTCCCGTTTGACTACGAGCTTCGACTCGAAATCTGTCCCCGCGCCAAACCCGAGATACTCATGGGACGGACGCGCATAGCAATACGCGCACGCATGAAAACATCCTCGGTAGGGGTTCACGCTCCAGCGAAATGACACATCAGGGCTTTCATTGCGGCTTAAAATAGATCGCGTGTCGTCTTCGAAGATTTGAAGCTTGACGGTTGGAGCGTTCCCCAGCCATTCGCGATGATGGGTTTCGTACGGATTCGGCGGATTATGGATTTGTTTCATTCGCCGGCATTCTACCGCTGTGAGAACATGGGATCAACGGGAACATCCATGGAATACAGAGATTTTCCGCTTGTCAGCGGCCCGGGCACCGTCTAAGCTTCCGACTCTCAGCCGGAGGATACCCATGACTCAGGGACTTTTCGATGCACCCGTTATGCTCGAGTCACAGTTGGAAGGACTGCCGCTGAAAAGCCGCGGCAAGGTTCGTGACATTTACGACCTCGATGAGCATTTGCTGTTGATCGCGACTGACCGCATTTCGGCTTTTGACGTGGTCCTGCCGGAAGGCATTCCCGGCAAGGGCGCCGTTTTGACACAACTCTCGGTCTTTTGGTTCCGATGGCTGTACGAATACGAGGACATTGTACCCAACCACTTGATCACAAGCGATGTTGCCGAGTATCCACGCGTGTGCCAGCCGTACCATGACATCCTCAAGGGTCGCAGCATGTTGGTTCAAAAGGCCGCACCCCTGCCGGTGGAATGCATTGTCCGTGGCTATCTTTCAGGCTCCGGATGGGCGGACTATCAGCGCACGGGCGAAGTCTGTGGCCAGTCGTTGCCCCACGGCCTCGTAGAATCGCAGAGGCTTTCGGAGCCATTGTTTACGCCGTCGACCAAGGCGGAGCAAGGGGAGCACGATCTGAATATCTCGTTTCACGCGATGGAGGCAACGGTCGGAAAGGAGCTCGCGAACACGGTGCGCGACGCGAGCGTGAAGATCTACCAACGAGCCGCTGCCTATGCAGAAAAGAAAGGCATCATTATCGCCGACACGAAGCTGGAATTCGGCGTCCATCCTGCGACGGGACAATTGATGCTGATCGACGAGGTCCTGACACCGGATTCTTCACGGTTCTGGCCGCTCGATGGATATACGCCAGGACGCCCGCAACCGAGTTTCGACAAACAGTTTGTCCGTGACTATCTCATCTCGATCCCGGCCCCTCACCTTCCCCCAGAGGTCATTGCGCAGACCAGCGGCCGGTACCAGGAGGCCTATCGAGTGCTGACCGGCACTTAGGAACAGCCCATGGCCAGCGTCTGGGTTGCAACCGCCATTTTCCTCATCACGTTTGCGGCCATCATGACCGATTGGGTTCACCACACTATCGCGGCCTGGATCGGTGCCGTGGCGACGGTGGCCGCCGGCGTCCTGATGGGCTTCTACTCGCAGCGGCAGGCTCTCATCGCCATTGATTTCAATACGCTCGGCCTGCTCCTCGGGATGATGCTGCTCATGGCCATGCTGGGCAAGACCGGCGTGTTCGAGTATCTGGCGATCCAGGCTGCTCGCCGCGCGGCCGGATCGCCTTGGCGCTTGCTTGTGTTGCTGGGAGGGCTGACGACCATCGTTTCGATGTTTCTCAATAACCTTACGGTGATCATTTTGATTGCGCCGGTGACGTTGCTGGTTGCCGACAGATTGCGGATCAACCCACTCCCGCTGCTGATCGGAGAGGCAATGCTTTCCAATATCGGCGGGACGGCGACGCTGATCGGCGATCCGCCGAACACCATGATCGGTTCTGCCGCCGGTCTCACGTTCAACCACTTCTTGTGCGTCCTCCTTCCTATCGTAGTCGCGGCCTACTTGCCCACCCTTTGGACGATACGATGGTTGTTTGCCGAGGAATTCCGGCAACGCTCCAGCCAGTTGGAAGCGCTCGGCGCCGTCCGCCCGGCGGATTCCATCACGGACGCCCCAACCTTAAAGAAGCTCCTCCTGGTAGTGGGCCTGGTACTTGGTTTGTTTGTCCTGCAGGGAAGTGTGTCTCTCGCGCCCTGGTACATTGCCTTCCTGGGTGTGGGATTGGCGATGATCTGGGTACGTCCGAACCCCGAGGAGATGCTCAAGGAGATCGAATGGAGCACGCTTCTGTTCTTTACATGCCTGTTTGTGATTGTAGGTGGCCTGGAGGCGGCGGGGGTCATGAAACTCGTCGCCGGTATGCTCAAGGACTTTACCGGCTCTCACATCCTTCTTACCGCCGTGCTCCTGATCTGGGTTGCCGCTCTTCTGTCAGCGATCGTGGATAACATTCCTTTCGTGGTTGCCCTGATCCCGATCCTGAAAAGTTTGGGCGCCGAGGGTCTGTCCGTCGAGCCGCTTTGGTGGGCGTTGGCCTTGGGAGCAGGGTTCGGCGGCAACGGCACTCCGATCGGGGCGAGCCCTAATATGCTTACGATGGCATTGAGCAAACGAGCCGGGCAACCCATCACTTTTCGAACATGGGTGCGGTGTGGGATACCAGTCACCATTGTATCGTGCGCGGTGGGGACTCTTGTCTTCTTGCTGATTTTTGGGGTACTGAGACGCTAACGCCGCTTACTGCTTCGTGGAACGCATTTCAGCCTTTACCAACCGTTCCGCTTCCAGCCAGTCTTCGAT
>VBON01000119.1:0-4314 GCA_005877525.1 Nitrospirota bacterium | reverse complement strand
GGTTTTGGATGCGGCTTGCTCCTTTCGGTTCGGCTCTCTTTCTGCGCGGGTTTTCCATATACTGAGGACTGCTTCTTGTTCATCTCTTGTGCTCCCCCGACTCTTGCCGATCCCGTCACCTGGTTGGGCGCATTCTACAGGCGCCACGTTATCGTTAAAGCCCCCCGTTAGAGTTATTGGCAGAAGCTTGCGCCTTCTGCAATAGAGAACATGTGGATTCGCTTTTCCTTTCATGGGCTTTGGGGCTTCCCGAGTCCTTCAGTAAGGCCGCTCAACATCCTCGAGATCGCCTCCGCGGGGCCAACGGGGCAGGATCGCTTTGCAAAGGCGCCTGACCGCCATGGCTGCCGCTCCCGTGTCGCGCATTCCCCTCTCAACCTACCGACTGCAGTTTAACCGGGCCTTTACCTTTACGGACGCTGCCCGGATTGTCCCATACCTACACAGCCTAGGAATTTCCGATGTGTACGCCTCCTCCTATCTGAACGCAGTCCCCGGGAGTGCACATGGGTATGATTTAACGGATCCGACCAGGTTCAATCCGGAAGTCGGCACCGAGGAGGAGTACCAAGTCTTCATTCAAGCCCTCAAGGCGCATGGCATGGGCCACATTTTGGACGTCATTCCGAACCATATGGGGATTGCGCGCTCCTCGAATGCGTGGTGGTCGGATGTCCTGGACAACGGACCGAGTTCTTCGTACGCGCGCTTCTTCGACATCGACTGGCGTCCCATCAAGGCGGAATTGAAAGATAAAGTCCTGTTGCCGATTCTCGGAGATCTGTACGGTCTGGTCCTCGAAAATCAGGAGATTACTCTGGAGTATGCCGAGGGCAACTTCTGGATCCATTATTACGACTATCAGCTGCCGGTCTCGTCGAAGTCCTGCCGGATGATCCTCACGCATCGCCTGGACAAACTCATTGCAACCGTGGGCAACGAGGACCCCGGCGTCCAGGAACTCCAAAGCATCGTCACGGCCCTCAATCACCTCCCCTTTCGCAGCGAGCGCGATGCGGCGCGGCTTATTGAACGGAACCGGGAAAAAGAGATCGTCAAGAAACGCCTGGCCGCGCTCCTTCAAAATAATCGCACGATCGAGCAGTTTGTCACGGAGAACATCAGACTGTTCAACGGAACTAAAGGAGACCCCGCCAGCTTTGACCTGCTCGATACCCTGCTGGACGATCAGGCCTACCGCTTAGCTTTCTGGCGAGTTGCCGCGGAAGAAATCAACTATCGGCGGTTCTTCGACGTCAATGAACTGGTCGCCGTACGGATGGAAGACCCCGTGGTCTTCGAAACTTTCCATAGACTCATCTTTCGCCTTTTGCAGGAAGGCAGCGTGACGGGCCTTCGTATCGATCACGTCGACGGCTTGTATGATCCGGCGGCATACCTGCGCCAATTGCAGGCCGCGGTGTCAGAGCGTTCAGACCAGGCAACCACGAATGACCGGTCGTTGTACCTGATCGTGGAGAAGATTCTCGGCGCGGGCGAGACATTGCCTAGCGACTGGCCGGTATCCGGGACGACCGGCTATGACTTCCTGACGCTTGTCAACGGACTGTTCGTAAATGACGCGAACGCCGTGCGTTTCGAGGATATCTACGCGCGGTTTACGGGAAACCGGATGCCCTACGACGAATTGGTCTATGAGAAGAAGAAACTGACCATGGCCGCCTCGATGGCGAGCGAAATCAATGTGCTGGGATACCAACTGAACCGACTCTCCGAGAAGGATCGTCGATCGCGCGATTTTACATTGAACAGCCTGATCCATGCGATCCGCGAGATCATTGCCTGGTTTCCAGTCTACCGAACGTATATTGCCCCCAGCGGGCAGAGCGTCACCGACCGCGATCGGGCCTATATCCGGCTGGCGGTGCTAAAGGCGAAGCGACGGCATCCGGCCCTGAGCAGTCTCGTCTTCGACTTCGTACGGGATCTTCTCTTAGAGCCTCGGCCGACTTCTCGCCACGACGCCGAGGAGGAACGACTCGCCTTTGTGATGAAGTTTCAGCAAACGACGAGCCCCGTCACCGCGAAAGGAATTGAGGATACGGCCTTCTATATTTTCAACCGGCTGGTCTCACTGAACGAGGTCGGTGGGGATCCGGAACAGTTCGGGGTCGGCGTGAGTTCCTTTCACGGGGTCATGCGGGAACGCCAGGCGTCCTGGCCGCACACACTTTCCGCGACTTCGACCCATGATACGAAACGCAGTGAGGACGTTCGGGCCAGGATCAATGTCCTGTCCGAAGTTCCGGAACTCTGGAAAAGCCATCTTCAGCTCTGGAACAAGCTCAATAAAAAATACAAGACCGACATCGAGGGGCAGCCTGCTCCGGATCGCAACGAGGAGTATCTGCTCTATCAAACGCTGCTGGGCACGTGGCCCCTGGACCAGCCGGACGAAGGGTCGTTTCGGGTCTTCTGTGATCGCATCCAGGCCTATACGAGCAAAGCCCTGCACGAGTCTAAGGTGCATACCAGCTGGGTGAATCCCAATCATCTCTATGACGCCGCGGTGCAAAAGTTCATTGAGGCCATTCTCGATCGCACGCGGCCGAATCCGTTCCTCGAGAACCTCGTCGCTTTTGTTCAGACGGTCATCGTTCCAGTGGGCTTATGCAATGCCCTCTCGCAAGTTCTGATCAAGATCACTGCGCCCGGCGTCCCCGACTTCTATCAAGGAACAGAACTCTGGGACTTTAGCCTCGTCGATCCTGACAACCGGCGGCCGATTGACTATTCGCACCGCGCTCGCCTGCTCGCCGAATTGCAACAGGCCTGCCAAGAAGCCGGCGCCGCTCGCGGAACTTTAAGCCGGCATCTGCTTGAGACACGTTTGGACGGCCGGATCAAACTCTACGTCATCATGACCGCGCTGAACTTTCGCCACGCGCGGCAAGAACTCTTCCAGAGCGGCGACTACTTTCCCCTTGACACCTCCGGGGGAAAAAAAGAACACGTGTGCGCCTTTACCAGATCTCACAAACATCACGCCGCCATCACCGTAGTCCCACGTCTCGTCGCCGGACTTCTTCCGAACCGGAGCACGCTGCCAGCACGGTCCGATGCCTGGGGAGAGACGTGTCTCGTGCTCCCGCCAGAGATGCCCGCACGGTCCTATCGGAAACTCTTCACGGGTGAGACGGCATCTGTCATCATGACCGGCGGACATGCAACTTTACCAGTATCGTCAATCTTACAGAGCTTTCCCGTCGCCCTGCTGGAGCCGGCCGAATGAGCCCATTCGAGGCGGAGCCGGACGACCGAATACAACCCCGTCCCGACGACCGCCGGGAATGGCTTGGCGGAGAAGCTCTGGTCTCGTTCAATCAGCGACGTGGGTCACAGCCTGCCTCTCGCCTCGGCAGCTCCCAATGCACCAGGCTCACTCTGTTTCTCGCGTTTGCTGCTGGACTGTTGATCGGAACTGGCGCGTCTAGCTGGCTATCCTTTCGCTACGGCCAGCCGAGGAAGAAGAATGATTGGAGCAGATAGCCAACGAGAGAGTATCCCTGTTCAGCCCTACCCCGTGGGCTCCTCGCGATCATAGTTCAAGTTCGGCGAGAGCCAACGCTCCACGGTTTGAAGATCCATCTGCTTGCGACGCTGATAATCGAGCACCTGATCGCGGCCGAGCTTCCCGACCGCAAAATACCGTGCTTCCGGATGAGCGAAATACAGGCCGCTGACCGAACTGGCCGGATACATGGCGTAGCTCTCGGTGAGGGTGATCCCGGCATGCTTCTGCACCTCTAAAAGCTCGAACAGCGTACGTTTCTCGGTATGATCCGGGCAGGCCGGGTACCCCGGCGCAGGACGGATCCCGCGATACCGTTCCCTGATGAGGTCCTCGACCGTGAGTTGTTCAGTTGTTCCATATCCCCAATCGTCGCGGGCCTGCTTGTGCAGCAGTTCGGCGAGGCCTTCGGCGAGGCGGTCGGCTAGGGCTTGAGACATGATGGCATTGTAGTCGTCGTGGTCTTGTTGAAATCTGCCACACAGCGCCTCGATCCCGACACCGCTGGTGACCGCAAAGGCTCCCAGGTAGTCGGACACTCCCGACGCCTTGGGCGCGATGAAGTCAGCCAGGGCCTGGTTATACTGCCCTTCGGGTTTCGGCCCTTGCTGCCGGAGGGTGTGGAAGGTCGCATGCACCGTCGCCCGACTTTCATCCGTATACAGCTCAATATCGTCACCCACGCTATTGGCGGGGAAAAAACCATAGACCGCCTTCGCCGTCAGCAGTTCCTGCTGGACGATCTTCTGCAAGAGCGCCTTTGCATCGTCGAACAATTCTTT
>VBON01000117.1 GCA_005877525.1 Nitrospirota bacterium | reverse complement strand
GTTGCAGTCGGGGACGAAGCATTCGAGCTGACCAGCCGGTTGACCCAAGAATCATCTCTCGTGCTGACGGGAACCGTCCAAGCCGACGCGCGGGCGCCGGGCGGGCACGAACTGCACATCAACCGGCTGGAGGTGCTCCATCTCGTTCCGGAAGAGTTCCCGATCCAGCCCAAAGAGCACGGGACCGGCTTCCTGATGGAGCATCGGCACCTCTGGATCCGATCCCACCGCCAGCAGGCCATCTTGCGGATCCGTCACGAGCTCATCCGCGCCTGCCGCAATTTTTTCGATGACCGCGGGTTCTTCCTGGTCGACACGCCCATCTTCACCCCGAACGCCTGCGAGGGGACGACCACGCTGTTCGAGACCGATTATTTCGGCCAAACGGCCTATCTGACCCAGAGCGGCCAGCTGTACAACGAAGCGACCGCCGCGGCGTTCGGCAAGGTGTATTGTTTCGGGCCGACCTTCCGGGCCGAGAAGTCCAAGACCAGGCGCCATCTCATGGAGTTCTGGATGGTGGAGCCGGAGGTCGCCTTTGCGGAGCTCGCCGACGTGATGACGCTGGCCGAGGAGTTCCTGACGTCTCTCGTGGCCCGTGTGCTGGAACATCGGCGGGAAGAGTTGAAGGTCCTGGAACGGGACGTGAAAAGGCTGGAGGCCGTCGTCCCGCCGTTTCCCCGGATCACGTACGCCGAAGCAGTGGAACGGCTGCAGAAGAAGGGCAACCCGATCCAACCGGGTGACGACTTCGGGGGGGACGAGGAGACGATCCTCTCCAACGAGTTCGACCGTCCGGTGATCATCCACCGTTATCCGACCGCCTTGAAGGCGTTCTACATGCAAAATGACCCTGAGAACCCGGATCTCGCTCTGTGCATGGACGTGCTGGCCCCGGAAGGGTACGGCGAGATCATCGGCGGCGGGCAGCGCATTCATGAACGCGACAAGCTGCTCGCACGCCTGAAAGCCCACGGGTTACCCCAAGATGCCTTCCAATGGTACGTGGACCTACGCACGTTCGGAACAGTCCCCCACGCCGGTTTCGGGATGGGTATCGAACGGGCCGTGGCGTGGATCTGCGGGCTGGAGCATGTCCGGGAGACCATCCCCTTCCCCCGCCTGTTGTATAAGATTTACCCATAGCGGACAGCCTCTGACCCCGAGCGAGGACCGGGATACACGGCGAGCTGATAGCCAGATAGACTGCAGGATTCCCAGTCTATCCCGTACGGCCGAGCGAGGCGACATCTTGCTAAGAGTTCGGATTTCCTTCTAGACTTGCCTTGCAGTAAAGTGCGAAGGCTCCCGCGCTACGCTGCACAGCTAGCCTGCAGCACACTTATTGGTTGGGCTTTTCTGATGAAAATTTTCTTCAATAGAAAACTGCTCCTCTGGCTTATTGTATTGGCAACAAACTCGGCGACAGCTAGAGAAATTTGCGAAACGAATGCAAAAATGGCTACTGATTCGGCTCATGCGGCGATCGTAACGAAGAGTTGCGCTGTTTGGATGTGGGGAATTAACAACGCAGGCCAGCTGGCCGAAAAACCAAAATCATACACGGAACCGGAGAAACTTCTGCGTCCCAAAAGTGTTCCACTAATGATCGATATTGTCGTAGCACACGATCATACGTTGGGAATATCCGAAGACCGCTACGCTTACATTTGGGGCTCTATAGAATATTTATCTTGCGGAGGAGATTTCTTCGAGTTCCACACCGAACCTCAACGTGTTTTGTCGATTCAGAATGTTAAATCCATTTCAGCTTCATGGCGTCTAACGGTGTTTCTAAAACAAGACGGCTCTGTGTACGAACATGGTTGCACCAACCAAAGTAACCACAAAATAGAAAAGCTGCCTGTGCAAGTGGCTGGACTTCCACGAATCGAATCAGTCGCTATTGGGAGTAGCCATCGCCTCGCACTGTCAGAGACTGGGGAAGTATGGTCGTGGGGAGATTGGAATGTCTTTGGACAACTCGGAACAGGTAGCAAAGAACCTCAGATTCAACCAGTCAAAGTTGCTGGATTACCTAAGATAGTCACCATATCTGCCGGCGCAATGCACTCGATGGCCTTGGATACAGACGGGAATATTTTGGTCTGGGGTTCGAATAGAGACTGGCAGCTAGGGCTTGGTGGCGACTACTCTCTCTCGCCGGAACGAATATCGGGCATTCCCAAGGTACGCGCCATAGCCACCGGCTGGTTCTCCTCGGCAGCAATCACAACGAAGAACCGGATTTTCGTTTGGGGTAATCGATCAACAAGGGGATATCCGACGCCCGCTGAAGTCGCCGGTATTAGCGACGTGGCATCAGTCTATATTGGGGGTAATGCCGCTGCGACGTCGGGCATTTACATCGTTATGCAAAACGGTAATGTTTTTAACTGGCTACCCGACGGTAGGGCCCATGAAAATCAACCGGTGCCGTATGCCAATGGTAAGTTAACTCCTTTTCCACCCGACTGGCCCGCGCCGTTCAACATCGAAATGCCCAACAAGATGCTCAACCCGGACGCGCAAAAGTAGCGCGCCGGTTAGCTCGGTGTTAGGTCGCTCCGCGAGAACATCCCAGATGCTATTCCCCAACCCCGAGACCCATCGGAGCAGAAGGTCCTCGATGACGTGGCGCAGCCTGGCTGGCATGTCGGGCAGGTCCTGCGCGAAGATGACCTCCCCGGCTTTGCGTCCACGATCGGGCTCTTCAGGACATTCACTTCACCCAGAAGTCCTTATCTACGAGATGGGGCGAGGAAAAGTGGTCGCCCATCGAGCAGGTTCAGCCCTCACGCTTTATGGGGGGTCGTGATCGGAATGATGTGGCGGCGGTGCATACGGTAAATGCGAAAATCCCAGTCCAAGGTCAACACGTGGCTGTTCGCGTGCCGCTCAGCCATTCGCACGAGGCAGGCATCGGCCAGGGACATGGGGACATCGGCGTACCGTCCCAGTAGTTTGCCAACTGAAACGGCCTCCTCCTCCAACTTGAAGGGAATTTGGATGACCCCTCGGTTCAGTAGTTCGATGATGGCCTGGCTGCCGCCAGGAAGCTTTCGAATTAAAAAACACGCCTCTGCCAGCACGGCCTCGCAGGTAAGCATTGGTGGCCTGATCCGTTCCCACTGGGCTTTGGCCCACTCATGGAAGCGATCCGCCCGGTTGAGAAACGCCACGAGAGGGCCGGTATCCAAAAGGACCACCTCTTTCATGCGCTTACCGACCGAAGCCGCGCAGGCGGGCTTTATTGGTCGATAAATCGGCAGGTCCGGTCACGCAACCAGCGAGGTCCTTTGCTAGATCGAGCGCAGAGCCCACGCCGAGCCCCCTGGGTGCCTCAACACAGCTTTTGATGGCATCACGGACTACGGCGGACTGCGTCGTGCGGCGCCTATTGGCGAGGGCGACCACTTTTGCGTAGAGGGACTCATCCAGCTTCAGCGTGAGCGTCTTCACCTCTTTGTCCCCTCTCGGCTCATGCGAGGTATTACCATTCTGGCAGGATTGTACGACCTCACTCTGGCTGTGTCAACGATATGAAGTGCAGTGGCCTCCAGGCCCGGATTACCCATGAACACCTACTGCGGCGGCCGATTCTCTCGCGGGGAGCCCATTGCTCTGCATGTTGCAATGGGCCATGGGCTTTTCGACGTACCGATGACCCGTTGCATCTTGGGGAGCAACAGGTGCCCCGCTTCGGCCTCGACCGCCTCGCTACGGCATTCACGAATAATCCGGGACTCATCTGCGGATTAGAGCATGTCCGGGAGACCATCCCCTTCCCCCGCCTGTTGTATAAGATCTACCCCTAAGTACAGAATCTAGTACCACGACTTTCAGGCTCATCGGTCCGGCTTCCAGTCAGTCAGCCTTCTTCGGCAGGGTATTATCCACAGGATTGACTTTTATTGACAGCTTTCCTATCCAGGCAGAATGTCATAAATTATTCTTGACAACCAGGTAACGGAGCGTATACTGTCGCCCAGTTAGTGGGTGAAAGTGGGAATGAGTGGTTCTCTCCTAATGATAAAACGTTAGGACAATGGAACCTGTTCGGGATTGCAGTCATGCACCGCCCTGTGATGCTGCACGAAGTGCTGGCTT
>VBON01000116.1 GCA_005877525.1 Nitrospirota bacterium | reverse complement strand
ATCTTCGCTCGTGCGAGCCCTCCGCGGCGAAGCTCGTCGCGGACATCCTTGTCTGAAAGAACCTTTGCCATGGCAGTTGCAATCGCCTCCACGCTTGTCGGCTCTACAAGGACCGCCGCGCCGCCCGCCACCTCAGGCAGTGCAGAGGTATTTGAACAGATTACCGGAGCGCCGCACGCCATCGCCTCCAGCACCGGCATTCCGAATCCCTCATAGAGCGACGGGAACACGAACAGGGTGCAGGCCGAATAGAGCGCCCGCAGGTCTTCGGGGGGCACATGGCCGGGAAATACGACGGCCGATTGGAGCCCAGCTCGCGCGGTCGCTTCATAGAGCGCGTCACCTCCGCGCTCCAACCCACCGACCACCACCAGGTGGATTCTCTCCCGGAGCTCGGGGACACGCCCAAACGCTTCAATGACCCGCACGATGTTCTTGCGCGGCTGCGCGCCTCCCGTGGCTAGAACAAAGTCACCGCGCTGCAGACCGCAGCGGGCCTTTACTGAGTCCACCACACGTTTGTCCGTGATGGGGTAGAAGTCACCGCCGGCCCCATTCGGCACGACAGCGATCCGTTCCCGGGGGACTTGGTACAACTCGGCAACATCCGAGGCCGTGTGCTGGGAAACCACGATCACCCGCGAGGCTCGAAGCGCTGTCCGCCGGCTCCGGAGAAAGGAACGGTGCTGGCCGAAGAGCTTGCGAGACGGTTGGGGGATTCTATCCAGCGCCAGGTCATGAATCGTCACCACCCCGCCGTAACGGCCCCATCCACGCAGCTTGTAATTCATTCCATGAAAGAGATCCACGCCGTCCCAGCGTGCCCGGCACCCCATGAGGAACGCAGGGCACCGAACGAGTTTGGCATTGGAGAACGCCTCAAACACGGCAAAATCGGAATATGGCAAGGGCCCTGGGGCATAGAGATAATACCGGTGTTGGGGAGATGCTGCGATCAGGGCGTTTACAAGTCGTTCCACATAGATTCCGACGCCGGCCCGGGTGCCCACAAGAGGGCTGACGTCCAGCCCAATTCGCATTGCCTCGCCCAGTGGGTCCTCCATGACGTCACATCATCCTCGTGCCGCTGCCTGTGGTTGACGTCCCCTTTAGAATAGTGCTCGGAATCACTCCCTGTCCCATCGAGTGCTCATAGCGAACAGCCGGGGCGGCGGTATTGTAGGGAATCCCGAGCTTGCCGCGGACATGCCCCTCCAGCCAATCCCGAAGCCTCACCAATTCCGGGGCACTCAGGTAATCCGTGTAGACATACGAGGTATACTCGCCGGGGATGCCCTTGTAGTATTCGGCCACCTCGCGGTAATCCACTTCCAGGCTGTGCAACTGGTCGCCGCTTTTCGGATACGTGTAGGTCCAGATCCCGGGCTTGGTCTCCACGGCCTCGTCGAAGTAAGGCGTGCCGGGATACGTCGTAATCACGCTTGTGTCAAAGTCATCGGGCTTCACCGCCAGCAACCAATCGGCGGTCGCCCGGACCGTCTCTTCCGATTCACCGGGATGACCGACGGACATGAGGGCCTTGACCTTGAGATGATGACGCCTGGCGATGTCCATGCAGCTCGTATTGTCGGCCCGGGATGATTTTTTTTGAATATTCGTGAGGATGCGTTCGTGACCGGATTCAAAACCGACCAGAATCCAGCGGAAGCCCGCCCGATACATCGCCGCCGCCTGCTGATCGGTGAATAATTCCGCCTTGATGAATCCGCGCAGCCGAAACTCCACGCCCAGCTTCTCTTGCGTCGCACTGATCAGGTCCATGAGCTCGATGATCTTGGGATTGACGTTGAGTTCGTCGTCATAGAGCATGAAGCCGGTCATGCCGTACGTTTCGTAAAGCTGCACCATCTCGCGCACGATGTTCTCGGACGTTCGCATCCGGATACGGCGAAGGAACGGGCTCATCCGGCCGCCGCAGAAGCCGCATCCGAAGGGACAGCCAAGCTGCGCGATCATCGACAGGGCGCGTACCCCGTCGATACTGTAGTGATAGCTGTCCACATCGATCAGATGCCTGGCGGGAAAAGGCAACTCCGTGAGATTTTGATTGGTCAGGAAATAGCTCGACCGGGGATCATCGCCATCGACCAATTTGGGCGCTGTCGTCTCCAACGCCTCGAAGACTGCCAACTCCCCGTCTCCCACCACCATCACGTCGAACATTTCTCCCAGCGATCGGTATGCGCTGGTTCCCCGGCCGTCTCGCCCGCGTTTCTGCTCGTATTGATACGCCGCGTGGATCAGGGTCACATGCGGCCCGCCCAAAATGATTCGGGCTTGCGGGCGCATGGCTCGGATCGTGCGATAGATCTTTGTGGCGGCCGGCATCTGAGGTGTGGTCGCCGTCAAGCCGTAGCAGGAGGTGGCGCTGGCACTCGCGTAATCCCGCACCACCTCTTCATAATTTTCGACCCCGGAAAGATCCAGCATCTCCACTTCAACGCCGGCCTGCTCCAGCACCGCCGCCACCTTCAAAATGCCCAAGGTCATGAAGACCCGCTCATCCAATAGAAAGATCGACGGTGGAGTGATCAGACAGATCCGTTTGATCATATCATCCTCGCGCAGACATCCAGGAAATACTCAGCGCGACGTTCACAGGTGTGGTACTTCAGGAGATGACTATAGCCGTCCTTGGCGATCGCCTCTCGTTCAGCGTCTTTCTTCAAGTAGTGCCGGATCAACTCGGGAAGATCCTTCAGATCCGGCCGGCAATAGGCCGCATGGCGGGCGGGAACGAAATCATTCGGGATCAAGGTTTCCGGCGCATCCGAAATCAGCATCGCCCCCATCGCCACAATTTCAAAATAGCGCAGCGTAGCCGTTCGTCCTCCGCCTCGCAGCGCTAATGCGATCTTGGAGGCCGCCATCTCCCGATAATACGCTTCGGGCCGCTCTTTTTTCTGTTCATCCGCAGCCTCGGCGGGCCGGTCATCAAAGAGCTTCGTCCAGAGGCGCGAGAATCCAGCCTTCAATTTGTATCGACGATCGCCGGGACTGGCGTAGACTCCGCCGGAAAATCTCATATCCTTCATGCTGCTCAATATCTCCATGGCCTTTACCCTGCGCGGATGAGACGCGCGGCCTCGGTATGATACATCAATATCCTTAGGAATTCCCGAAAAGGTCGGTAATGCCTCCAGGACAATCGATAACGGCATGGGGAACGTGCGGTGAAAAAGTTTCTTGTTCCCCCGAAATGTTGAAACCAGACCCCATCGGTCTTTCCATGGACTTCCCTTCTTCCAGACATAATCGCGTTTAAAGTATAGAGCCAGCGGGTAACGCGCCGCGATGTCATGGCGTATGTGCGGGTCGTCTCCCTCATCGATGAACACAATGGGCGGGAACTTGTGTGGATTATACAGCCGAGCAAACGCGTCCAGCGACTCCTGTCGGTGGGAGGAGATACAGACGATATCGAAAAAATCTTCCCCCAGCAGACATTTAATCTCAAGCTCGGTTTTCTCGACTTTCGGCATCTGCGGCAAAAACCACAGCTTCGCCGACGGGTCGTAATAAATAGGCTTCGGCGGGTAGTGCACCACGTGGTCCTGGCCAAGGATACGGACGAGACCTACATACAGAGGATCCGAGACATAGTTCTGGAGCGGATCAATGAGGAAAAGAATCTCCATCGCCTACCTTTTTCGGTCATTTCCCCGCCGTATCGCCCGTGTCAGATCAGCAGATACAAAGACCTAGTAATGGGGTGTCCGCGAATTATACAAGGCCGACGCGAACGGGATAAAGGAAAAAGACCTTACAATCTTGGAGGAGCTTGGCGCTGTTCCCAGAGCTTCGCATATTTCACGCAGGTATACATGCTGGCGAAGACACTGATCAGGAACCCATGCATGCCGGCACGGAATCCCTGCCGCTTCATGTAGTATTTCCAAAAGGTATAGAGCGGCCTGATGGTTAAATCGGCCCAGGACACTGTCTGCTTGGATTTGCCCCGCTCCTTTGCCGCCAACGTCGTGAAGTTATCGAATTTGCGAAAGTGATCCTCAATGGTGCGTTCCGAAACACGAATCGGTTGTGTGGTTCCGCATCGTCCAGCCTTCCGGCACCTCTGCGAAAAAGCCGCAGCTGGTAATCCGGATAGCAGCCCGCCCATTTGACCCACTTGCCGTAGTAATAATTCCTTCGGGGCAGGGAATAGCCAACAGGCCCATCCCCCTGAGACGACAAGATCATTTCAATCTCCCGCCTCAGTTCGTCACTGATCCGCTCATCCGCGTCCAGGATGAAGACCCAATCACAAGTGGCCTGGTCAATGGAAAAGTTTTTCTGCTCCCCGAACCCGTTCCAGGGCCGTTGATAAATCCGCGTGGTATACTGCCGACAAATCTCGAGCGTCCGATCCTGGCTGAATGCATCCACCACAATGATCTCATCCATCCATTTTGCCGTCTCGAGGCAGTCCCGGATATTTCTTTCTTCATTGAACACGACGGTAGCGCAAGAAATCGTCTGCCGCATTATTCGCCGCCTTCCCTACCCTCGAAAGCCACGCCGAAACACCTCCCGATAAAATCGCCAGTTCAGCCAGCGATTTCGGCGTGTCCCCCGTCGCTCAGCTGCCTCCAGTCGCGACCGCATCACGGCGGGATGGCTTCCGCTAAAGTCCTTCAGAATCGAATAGTCTTCAAAGGCGAAGGTGTCCTGATTGTACAGTCTCGCTTCGGAGCGGGGCGGCGTATCACCGTGGTAGACCTTGGTCTGCTCCTGCTTCTTCGCCAACATAACTTTAGGGTCCTTGACCCACCCATAGTGAAAGACCCGCGCGCCCGAGAATGCAAGCCACTCACGCGGCCCGCTCTGAAGATACTGCCCGGTCGCTTTGAGGTGAAAGCCGACCGCGTCCCCGCATGATTCTATTTCGCCGTTGTTGCGAATGATCCGGACCGCCTTGTGATAAAACCAGGGATTGAGCGACCAGTAATCCCCCACGAAGTGCAGGTAGCGAAAGAGCAACCCGCGGACAGCTGGGTTTCGGTGATTCAGCGTCACCGCCTCAAGGATTTGCGGCAAATCCCCTTCATGGACGACTTCATCGGCTTGGAGGTAGAACGCCCAATCGCCGGTGCAGTGGGACAGCGCGATGTTCGTCTGCTGAGAATAGATCAGGCCGTCCTTCCGCAATGTTTCGTCCCAGACCGATTCCACAAGGCGGATCTTCGGATCGCCGATGGAGCGAATGCGTTCAAGCGTGCCGTCGTCACCGCGTCCCACGTTCACGACAAATTCATCCACGATCGGCAGAATGGACCGGATCGACTCCACGACGGGATAATCGTAACGCAGGGCGTTCCGGCAAAAAGTGAACCCGCTGATCCTCACATCATCTTTCCCTTAAGAGGGACGGTTCGCAAACCATCCCTAGCGCTCACCCTGAATGCCCCATCACATCCGTGTACAACGCCTCGAGTTTGCGCGTGAGCTTCGACGCTTCGAACTGGTCGCGCGCCTTCTCATATCCCCGCTCGCCGAACTGCTCGCGAAGCGTCGGGTTTTTCAATAGTTCGATGACGGCGTCGGCATACTGCCAGGCGTAGCGGACCACAAAGCCCGTCAGGTTGTGCTCCACCACTTCCGCCTGCGCATTACATTTTTTGCGCTGCGGGGTGGCAACCGTGACGACCGGCAAGCGGCTGGCCATCGCTTCCGCCAGTACGATGCCATAGCCCTCTCCGATACGCGCCCCGTGGGTGTAAACGTCCAGCCCCCGGTAGAAGTCGGCGATACCGACCGTCGGCTCGGACAACTCGACGCGGTCGGCGATTCCCAATGCTTGGAGGCGTGCCTTGATGCGAAGAGTCGCACCCCGGAACCGGCACCGCATCTGAGGCGCCTTGCGCCACACTTTCGGCAACATGTCTACACACGCCGTATGCCACTTCTGGTCGTCAGGACGGCTGCACCGGCCGATCGTCCAGCTGAACTCTCGGGATGTCGATGGGAACTCGTCGAAGTCGATCGGCCCGTAGAGCACTTCATAGCGCTTTCCATGAAACCGGCCGTATTTCCCCAGGTAATCGTCCCGGCACCACCGCGAGAAGAACACGTGGGCATCGATTACCGGAGTGCCGACGGGGTCAATGGCATCGAAGACATTGGTCTCCACGATCTTCGGCCATCCCTGGCGCTTCCGCGGCAACGTGCCTGGTTCGTGCTCGCCGGCCCGGTAGATATGATAGACGTCTATTTTGAGTTCCTCGATCAACGTGTTGAGCTCGCACGGCTGGACGATGACGGGAATCCCCAGCCGCTCGAGTTCCTGGACTCTTGGACCGCCGGCGCGCAGCCCGCAGACGAAGACTTCGAAGCGGGATCGGTCCAGGTACTTCGAGAAAACTTGAATCGTTTTCTCCGTCCCGCCAATCCCGAGCTGATTGCAGACCTGCAGAACTCGGATCTTCGCCATGCCGCGGGATCAGACGCCGTCGCTCATCGGCCTTGGGCGGGCTCAGCTCGTTCGTCCACTGCCGCATAATCTTCCATGAAGCGCTTCAAGGCGGTCCGCCAGGGAGAAAGCCGCAAACCGTAGTCATGCAGTCGTGCCACCGACAAGACGGAATACCGGGGCCGGCGCACAAGGCGTCTGGAGTCCGCCGTAGCAATCGGAACATTCTTGCAACGGATCTGGGCTTCCTCCAATACCGCCCCGGCGAATTCATGCCAGGAGCAACCTCCTTCTCCGCCCTCCACCCGCATGTACGATGCCGCGGATTCCTTGCTCGATGAGTCCGGCAATCACCTCAGCCAACTCGCGGGCATACGTGGGGCTTCCCCATTGGTCTTCCACTACCCTGACCTCGGCCTGCGTGGCAGCGGCTCGTAAAATGGTCTTCACGAAGTTCTTCCCGTGCACTCCATACAGCCAGGATGTTCGGACAATGAGCGTGTTCCCACCGATGGTCATCACTTCGTGTTCTCCCTGCAGCTTGGATCGGCCATAGGCGTTCAGCGGATTCGTCGGATCGTTCTCGGTATAGGGCGTCGATTGCGTGCCGTCGACGTCGATTGAGTGCCGTCGAAGACGTAGTCTGTCGAGAGATAAACAAGATAGGCCCCGACCGCCGCCGCCGCTTGTGCCACCCGGCGCGTGCCTTCGGCATTGACGGACAAGGCGGCGTTTGGATTGCGCTCACACCCATCCACGTCTATATTGCCTGCAGCATGGATGATGGCCTGAGGCCGTTGGTCGACAATCCGGCGAGTAAGAGACGGATCTGTCAATTCAAAGTCGGGCCGATCGGCGAGAATGAGCGCCTCGCCGGCCAAGACCTTTTGCAACTCAGATCCAAGTTGGCCATGGGCACCGGTAATGAGAATACGCATCGTTTATCCTAACGCCATGCAGCCAAGACTGCGTGGCTACGAAAGCCGCGGGCGCTCCTAACGCCCCGCCCCCAACACCGCCTAGCTACGGAAGCCGCGGGCGCTCCTAACGCCACGCTCCAACTACTGCATGGCTATGGAAGCCCCAGGCGCTTTATGTGCTTAAACGTGCGCCGTACAGTCGTTCGTAATACTCGCGGAATTCTCCGGACTTAATCTTTCCCCACCACCGGGGATTATCCTGGTACCACAGCACGGTGCTCTTTAACGCGTCCTCAAAGTTTGCTTGCGGTTGCCAGCCGAGTGTCCTGACCTTCTCGCAGTTCAGGGCATACCGGCGATCGTGCCCGAGACGGTCCGTCACGTGGCGTATGAGAGCGCCGGGCTTCCCCAGGATGTTGAGAATTGCCTGCGCCACCTCCTTATTGCGTCGCTCGCAGCCCCCGCCGATATTGTAGATTTCTCCGGGCGTCCCGCGTTCGAGAACCGTGGCAATTCCGGTGCAATGATCCTCCACATGGATCCAATCTCGCTGCTGGAGGCCATCCCCATAGAGGGGAAGCGCCTGATCCTCCAGCGCATTGGTCACAAACAGCGGGATGAACTTTTCGGGATACTGGTTCGGGCCGAAGGTGTTGCTGCCGCGCGTGATCAAAACCTGCGCTCCGTATGTGGTGAAGTAACTCTGGACCAGCAGATCGGCGGCGGCTTTGCTGGCGGCGTAGGGACTCCGTGGAGCCACGGGGTCGGATTCTTTCGATCGACCGGTGGAGACGTCGCCGTATACTTCATCTGTGCTGACCTGAAGGAACCGCCGGACACCGGCAGTCCGCGCGGCCTCCAACAGGACGGCCGTGCCGATGACGTCGGTCCGGACGAATCCAGCAGGCTCGAGAATGGATCGGTCTACGTGCGTCTCGGCCGCAAAATTGGCAATCGTGTCGATCCGGTGCGCCTTGATGAGGGCTTCAACGGTCTTGGCGTCGCAGATATCACCATGTACGAATCGGTAGCGCGGGTGCGATGCAACATCGCGCAAATTGTCCAGGTTTCCGGAGTACCGGAGGGCATCGAGATTCACTATCAGGGTCGCATTATCCCGTTTCAACAGAAGCCGCAGGAAGTGTGAGCCGATAAATCCGGCGCCGCCCGTTACCAAGATCCTCATCGCCACGGCTTTCTTAGTCTCTTTCGGCATACGTCGGCAGCTCCGTTCCGCTCTCGGCGAGAGTCGCAAACGACTGGTCTTTCGCCGACAGCAGCGGCGTCGCGACGGGCCAGGAAATGCCCAGCGCCGGATCGTTCCAAATAATTCCGCGCCCATCCTCCAGCACGTAAAAGTCGGTGCATTTGTACATCACTGCGGCCGTTTCGCTCACGACACAGTAGCCATGGGCAAACCCGGGCGGAACATAGAGTTGTCGCTTGTTTTCAGCCGAAAGCTCGACACCGTACCACTTGCCGAGAGACGGTGAGCCCCGCCGGACATCAACGGCAACGTCAAAGACTGTCCCTTCCGTTACCATCACCAATTTGCCCTGGGGATGCCGTCGCTGATAATGCAGTCCCCGAAGGGTGGCATGCACGGACCGCGCGAAGTTGTCCTGAACGAATCGGGCATGGAGCCCCGCTTTCGCGTATCTGTCGAGGTGATAGAGTTCGATGAAATACCCTCGCCGGTCCTCGTGCACGTCAGGCTCGATCAGCATGACCCCCGGAAGAGGCGTGTCGATATACTTCATAGACTATTCCTAAGTAACCGCCTTTTCTGAACGAAGCAAAGAATCTGGCTCTCCACCTGCGTTCAAGCCATCGGGTGGCTTCCCTTCTTCGGGGACCTTATGGCGTGTTGGTGCCGGTCTGCGAAACGAGGTGCCCCGCAAGACTCAGCGACTCAAAGGTGCCGGCGTCTGTCCACCAGCCCTCCAGCAGATCCCATGTCATAAGGCCACGCTCGATGTAGACATTGTTCACATCCGTGATCTCCAACTCGCCCCGCGCCGAGGGCTTGAGGGTGCGGATGATGTCGAACACGTCATGGTCAAAGCAGTAAATGCCGGTCACGGCGTATGGCGACTTGGGCACCTTCGGCTTTTCTTCGATCCGGAGGATCCGATCCTTGTCGAAGACCGGCACCCCAAACCGTTGAGGGTCCTTGACTTCCTTCAACAGGATTTTCGCGCCCTTGCCCTGTTTCTCATAGGCTCGCACGACCTGACCGATGTTCCTCTCAATGATGTTATCGCCCAACATCACGCAGACTGGCTCATTTTGCACAAAGAACTCGGCCAGGCTCAAGGCCGCCGCGATTCCGCCCTCACCTTCCTGGTAGGTATAGTTCAAATGCTGCAAGCCGAACTCTTTCCCGTTTCCCAGGAGCCGCAAAAAGTCGCCTGCGCCGTTGCCGCCCGTTACCAGCAAGATGTCGGTGATTCCGGCGTTGATCAACGTCTGGATTGAATAGTAGATCATTGGCTTGTTGTAGACCGGGAGCAGATGTTTGTTCGTCACCTTGGTCAAGGGGTAGAGCCGCGTGCCGAGTCCCCCGGCGAGAATGACGCCTTTCATCGTGCGTGCCGTCCATTTGCCGGGCGGGTTCGCTCCCATAGTTTGGCGTATTTTATGAAACTGTAATAGGCATACAGAAGCCCCAGGATGAGACCTGGAATCCCGTCACGAAACCCCTGTCGAACCACATACATCTTGAAGAAGGTAAACAGGGGATGGGTCACGAGTTGATGGGCGTGGAATCGTCTTCCGCGCTGAGCCATCTGCTCAGCCATTAGCGTTGAATACCGGCTCATCTTGCCCAGATATTGGCTGAGGTTACGAAAAGGCACCTGCATGACATGGCCGTGAAGGTAGCCAATGCGGCCGTCCACTTGATAGCCTTCGTGGACCAGGTCCTCGCGGTACCGGAAGCGATGTCTATTGAAGAACTGCGGTTG
>VBON01000115.1 GCA_005877525.1 Nitrospirota bacterium | reverse complement strand
GCTCATCGCCCTTTTTGTCGGTTGCCTGAGCATTGCAGTTCTTCATCTTTTCTTGCTGGGGCGTGTCTGCCAGTGAAAAAGGTGTCACCACGCAGAAGGACGCAAACAGCGTCATCACGAGCACGGACCCAAGTTTACGCATGCGATTCTCCTTTCGTAAGTGAAGGCCGGTGAAGAATATAGCAGAATTGCGCCATGTTGTCTGCTACGGGGTATTCAGTCAGTAGTCCACTCGCACTAGATAGAGTCCGTGCGGCGGGGCCGTCGGGCCCGCCTTCGTCCGGTCGCGTGCCGCCAGGATATCTTTGATAGCTTCTGCCTGAACTTTCCCCCGCCCCACCTCCACCAACGTCCCCACAATATTCCGTACCATCTGCTTCAGGAATCGGTCGGCCTCGATCTCAAACACCAGTTCGTCAATAGAGCGGCGCCATTCCACTCTCGTAACGTGGCAGACAGGATTTTCCGTATCCGTCGGTGATCCCTGGAATGAGGAAAAGTCCTGGCTTCCCAACAGGGCGCGAGAAGCGGACTCCATGGCTGCAAGGTCTAAGGAATAAGGAAAGTGCCAGACACCGAGCCGATCGAGCGCCGCGCGGTACGGGCGATTCAGAATGCGATAGCGGTAGAGCTTGGAAGTGGCTGCAAACCGGGCATGGAAAGTGTCTGGCACGGTGGCTACGGATAGAACGGCGATGTCCTCCGGCAACAGGCCGTTCAACGCTCGAAGCCAATCGTGTTCAGAGAGTGCCGTAGACGCCGTGAAGCCAACGACCTGTCCGAGCGCATGAACGCCCGCATCCGTCCGTCCCGCGGCGGTCACGGTGATTGGCGCCTGGATGATTTGTCGGATAGCGGCCTGGACTTCGGCTTGAACGGTCGGAATGCCAGGTTGAACTTGCCAGCCGTGATAGCGAGAGCCGTCGTACTCGAGAATCAGCTTAAAAGTGCTCACGGCAATAACGGGAACAGCTACTTTTTTGGAGAGCAGATCATATCAGGGCAACGGGTGGGTAAAGTTGCCTCTTGCCTTTTTAACTGAGGATCAGCGGGCGGAGGCGACCTGAACGGAATTCAGGTAGTTGCGGATGCCTTCGAAGAGGGCTTCGGCCATTTTCTTGCGATAGGATGAGGCGCGTAGCAGTTTCTCGTCGCCCGAATTGCTGATGAAAGAGAGTTCTGCCAGGATGCTCGGCATTGCCGTGTACCGCAGCACGTAGAAGGGTGCCGTCTTGACACCGTGGTCATCCAAATTATAGGCCGTTCCCACTACGTTCACGATCGCCAACTTCGTTTCCCACGCGAGATTTTGAGATTCTTCGATGCGCTTGCTCAGCGCCAGATCGGCTTTGATCATGTCCACGAGGTCGCGCGCGCGGTCGATATTATCGCCGTTTTCTCGCGCCGCCACTTCCATTGCACGCCGATCGGAGGCGATGCCGAAATGGTACAGTTCGATGCCGTGCACGTTTCGGCTGGGATGGGAGTTAATATGGATGGAGACGAAGAGATCCGCCTTATGCTCGTTCGCAAATTTCGCGCGGTCGTCAAGTTCGATAAACGTGTCAGTCGCCCTGGTCATCAGCACTTTCTTGCCCAACCGATCCTGGAGAAGTTCTCGCAGGCGCAGGGCGACGTCCAGGACCACTGCTTTTTCCGTAAGCCCGGTTCGGCCGATTGCGCCGGGATCCTTACCGCCGTGGCCGGCATCCAGGACAATCGTGTCGATGTCGAGGCGCGCCTGGCGTTGAAGTTCTGTGATTTGCCGGCTGACAGGAGGCAGAGTAATCTTGGGTTGAACGACTGCGGCGCCTATCCGCTTGGGCACGTAATCCACGACCAACCGGTACGGCTTGAGAAGGGTGTGCACCTTCAGGCCGGTCATCTCCTCCATATTTAAGACCACCTGGACCCGGCGGGCGCCTGCCTGCTTGATCTCGATTTCCGTTGGAAGCTTGTGCTCGTCAAGTTTGCGCTTCGCGATTCTCCCAAGGACAGCGTTGCTGAGGTTGATGACGACTTGATCGGGATCGCTCGTGTGTAGCTGCGTGTACTTCACCGGCCGGAGAAGGTCGAAGATCAGGCGATTTTGTTCTGGTGAACCATAGTAGCGCAGGTTTGCGATGGTCGCGGTCTTGGCCGACCCTTTCGGAGGGGCGCTGGAAAGCCCGAAGCTCGGTGAGGGAACACAAAACAGAGTACCGAAGAGAATACACAACAGAAGCCGGAGGGGGAATTCCCCGCCAACCCTCCGCGTCGGATGATGTCTCATGCTGCGGCTGTTGTTGGAAAGACCCGTCATTCCCTGCAATTTTCAAGCAAAAGCTAAGGTTTTGTCAAGGTTTTTACGGAGACGCGTTGACAGCTTCTCGGAGGGTATATACGCTAACCCTGTGATTCATCTCGTCGTTGACGGCTATAACCTCCTTGGCGTGCGCGGAGGATTGAGGGGAGATGTCGAAGCCCGGCGCGAAGCATTGATCCGTGAACTGGCTGGATATCGGCAGCGTAAGGGATACCCGCTTACGGTGGTCTTCGACGGTTGGCGATCGGGGCAGGCGGTCGAGCATGGTGACTGGCGGGAAGGCATTGAGGTCGTCTATTCACGGAAGGGCGAAACGGCTGATACCGTCATCAAGCGACTCGCGGAGAAATTCGGATCGGATGCCGCGGTCGTTTCTTCGGATCGTGAAGTCACCGCTTTCGCCCGCGCGCATGGCAGTACCATTATCAGCTCCGGCGAGTTTGAAACCCGTCTTCATGGGGCGGGTGCGCGACCAATCGCGCGAAAGCAGGCGGCCGACGATGAGGAAGAAGATCGCCGCGCGCAACGCGATCCGAAGAAAAAAGGGAATCCCAAGAAGCTGCCGAAGAGCGTCAGGCAGAAGACCAGACAGCTAAAAAGATTCTGAGGCGGGTCCTGTCACCGATCGGCCGCTGCTGTGCGGCGCTCCGCCGAGGGCAAGCAAGTCGCGGCGCGCATCGCGGCCTGGATCGGCGTCACCCGCTTCGAAATAAGATGCCCTCTTCTCGATGGGGCGAGGGTAATTTATCCGATTCGAAAGAGTCTTTTGGTGTTCTTCGTCGTGATGTCTTCGACTTCCTGCACGCTGAGGCCATGCAGTTCCGCGATCTTGTCGGCTACCTGCCGGACGTAGGCGGGTTCGTTACGCTTGCCGCGATGCGGAGCCGGCGTAAGGTAGGGGCTGTCGGTCTCGACGAGGATGCGATCCAGCGGCACGGTCTTCACGATGTCGCGGAGCATCGTGGCGTTCTGAAACGTAATGACTCCCGAAAACGACAGATAGAAACCAAGATCCAGCGCGTCTTTGGCCAGCCAGGCATCACCTGAGAAGCAGTGGAACACGCCGCCGAGTTCGCAAGCCTTCTCCTCTTGAAGAATCGCGATCGTGTCTTCCTGCGCTTCTCGGGTATGGATCACGATGGGCAGTCCCAGTTCGCGCGCGAGTTGCACCTGTTCTCGAAAGCGTTGGCGCTGGACCTCCCGCGGTGAATGATCGTAGTGGTAGTCGAGGCCAATCTCGCCATAGGCGACGACCCCTTTATTTCTGGCCAACGACCGGAGCTCGTCATACCAAGTGGTCTCGATTCGCTTGACCTCATGCGGGTGCACGCCGACGGTTGCCGCAATAAATGGATGTTGCTGAGCGAGCGACACGGCTGCCCGGCTCGTCTCCAGATCGCACCCGATAGTCACAAAATGCTCGACTCCCGCTGCGCGGGCGCGCGCGATGATCGCGTCGCGGTCGACATCAAAGCGAGCATCGTCAATGTGGCAGTGGCTGTCGATGAGCATAAGACGGAGTATAACAAACTTGACCTCCTTCAAGGTTCCATGTT
>VBON01000140.1 GCA_005877525.1 Nitrospirota bacterium | reverse complement strand
TTTCTTCGATCAAGCGCCCGCGAAGCATCGTGCCGATAATCGTCGCTCGTTTTCGCATGAACAGTCCGAGGTCGATCTCCGACTTCGCGCCCGCCGTCGTTCCGACGCAAATCAACCGGCCGCGTGGCGCGAGCGCTTCGAGATTTGGGGCGAAGTAGTTGCCGCCCACCAGATCGAGAACAACATCCACACCGGCGCCGTTCGTCCATTTCTGCACCGCTCTATCTGTACTGGTATGGCTGGGACGCGATGCAGGGCCGCAAGAAAGGAATTCATCTGTTCCTGGGCTTTCTGTTGAACGTCTTCGCGTTCTTCATCATGATCGTGCCGAACTCGTGGGCGACGTTTCAGGCGAGTCCCGTCGTGCTGGCCGAGGGCAGTATGTGGGCGAGGGCGTGGGCGGCGACCTGGAATCCCACCTGGTGGCCGGTCAATGTGCACCGTCTCATCGCTAACGTCGTGCTGGGTGGTTTTATTTGCGGCGCTTATGCGGGACTTAAGTACCTCATGGCGGCCGACCAGGACGAGCGCGTGCATTACGACTGGATGGGATATGTGGGGAACTTTATCGGTGTGTTCGGCATGTTGCCTCTGCCGTTCGCGGGCTACTGGCTGATGCGGGAGGTATACCAGTACAACCAGCAGATGGGCATTACGCTCATGGGCGGCTTTCTGTCGTGGCTGTTCATTTTGCAGGCGATGTTGATCGGCATTCTGTTTCTGGGCGCCAACTATTATTT
>VBON01000139.1 GCA_005877525.1 Nitrospirota bacterium | reverse complement strand
GTCTCGGCGTGTGGATGACGCCGCACTCACTCGTGGCCAGCCTCGAGGAGGCGCGCAAGATGGGCGGCACGCACCATCCGCTGCTGGGCGTGTTCGGAGTCATGTCGGCGAAAATGACGGTGGCGAACTTGATGATCCTCGTGACCTTTATGAGCTTCATTATGTACTGGCGTGCCGGGAAACAAGAGACCGCGGGGTGGGCTAAGGCAGCGAGAAGCGTGATGGGGGGGATTCTCGGATTAGCCGCGATCGTCGTCGTCGTCCTGGGAGTCTGGGGCTATTTCGTCCCGGCCATCACCCGGATCAATTATTTCTCCACGACGCAGGTGCTGGTCGTGCTCTTCGTGCTGCTCACCGTTACGCCATTGACGGGCTTGTTGTTAAAGAGCGCCAAGACCACCACAGAAATGGTGTGGGGCGTCATGCCCGCTCGCGCCGGCTACGCGCTGGTCCTGAACGCGGTCATGGTGATACTCCTGATGACCCTCATGGGCTATGCCCGTTCTTCATCCCGGGTCCACTGGCACATCTACGGGGTGATGCAGGACACCTCTCCTTATGCCTACTCACCGGCTCTGGGATATGCAGCGGCGCTTATGTCGCTGAACACCTTTTTGTTCTGCCTGATGGTGGCGTTTATCTTCTGGGTCGCCTCGCTCGGCGGCGGCAAGGGTGACGTCTCGCTCAAAGCGATTCCAGGCGAAAAGGAGCGGATGAAAACCCCTGTGACTCCAACGCCGGTGTCGGCGGCGGGCTTGCATAGGCAATAGGAGCGGGGAGCGCCGATGACCGAAGTTCAGTTGTTGTAAACAATCGGGTTGGGTGTTCTCGCCCTGGGGGGCGCTCTGCTGCTGTTTGTGAAAGCTCGCTTCATGCGCGTCGTGGCCTTTGTCGCCATTGTGCTAGGGGCGTTCACCTTGGTCTCCCTGAGTATTCCGCAGTTGGCCTCGATGCCGCCCGTCATGGAGAAGTTCGATGTCGCCTCCATCAAGGACAAAAAGGACCTGGCCGGCATTGGGCAGAAGATCTTTTTCGGCAAGGGCCAGTGCGCGCTGTGCCATACCATAGGTACCAGCGAAGGCCGCTGTCCGGACCTCAAAGGTATCGGGGCTAAGCTTACGCGACAGTTCATCTATGAAAGCCTGACCCAGCCGCAGGCCTACGTCTACATGGACTACCAGCATGTCGGGCGCGCAAAGTTCTTCCCGGCCAAGATGCCCTACATCAATAAGAAGCCCATCGGGCTCAGCAATAATGAGATCCTAGCGGTGATTGCGTTCCTGCAGAGCATGTCCGGAGAGGAAATCACGGTGGATCTCTCTGAGATCGAAGCGCCCCGGGATGTCGTGGCGGTAATGGGCGACAAGGTAGCTGGGCAAAAAGCCTTCCAGTCGCTCTGCGCCAAGTGTCACTCGATCGGCGGGACCCGCGGCAATCTCGTTCCGGTCCTAAATAAGCAGAGCGATGCTGCCATACGGCGAGCCATACTGACCGAACCCAAAACCGGCAGCAAGGATCACCAGAGCTTGGGCAGGTTGCCGGTGAAGGAATTTGACGATCTGATCACGTACCTGCAGGACGTGAAGGCGACCGCGAAGCCGTTATAGCGCGGGTGCAAGGAGGCAGAGGGGAGTATGGGTTCGTCGTTAACGATCAAGGGTGGCGTTCTTCTGGTGGCGGTCTTTCTGGTCCTGAAGTTCGGCCTCCCGTTATTTACGGCGCCGTTGCCGATGAGCCTGATTTGGCTGTATTTGTTTTTGACGACCATTGGGATCGTTGTTTTCGGCACCCTCAGCGGGCATTCCACTGAAGCGCTGCTCGGACCCATTTTTCGCTTTCTCAGCGGCGAAGGCATCGGAGGTGCCACCAAATTCGCGCGTGTGGCCGTACTCGTCCTGTTCCCACTCCTTGTCGGATGGCAAACCTATAGCGGATTGGTCCCAAGTTCCGAACCTCCCTCCGAGAACCGGACTATTCATCCGGCTCCCCCCGGCGAGTTCGTGGGGTTAGCCAATCCGGTTGCGAACACACCCGAAAATGTGATGCAGGGAAAGGGCTTCTTTTCTGCTTTCTGTTCCCCATGCCATGGGGCCAAGTTCAACGGCAACGGCCCTGCCTCGGATGGTTTTAATCCACCCCCCGCGAACTTTGTGGATGCTGGGACGATTGCGCAACTGCAGGAGTCCTACCTGTTCTGGCGCATTAAGAAGGGGGGTGTCGGCTTACCGGTAGAGGGGCATCCTTGGAAATCGGCCATGCCTCGGTGGGAAGTGGAATTGTCAGATGACATGATCTGGAAGATCATCATGGCCGAGTATGCGGGCTCGGGACATAAGCCCAGGACATGGGAATAGTCGTAGGAGTGGGGCATGATGATGTCGCATAGACACGCTCTGTTGACAGTTGCTCTAGTCTTTTCCTTCGGATGGCTTTTCGTGGTGCCGGTGTTCGCTGAAGACGTCGCGGTAAGGGTCAAGTTGATCCAAGGCGAGGTGCCGACGGACCCGCTATCTGCGGATTGGAACAAAGCTCCGTCGACCGAGTTCCCGATGTCGCCACAAGTGCATTGGCAGCAGCGCATCGGGTCCGTGACAGTCAAATCCATCAAGGTGCGGTGCCTTCATAACAACAAGCAGATTGCATTCATGCTGGAATACGCCGATCCGACGCAGGACCCGGCCGATGCGGCGGCACTCGAATTCATGGTAGGGGAGAAGAAGGCGCATTTTGCGCATGGACAGCCGATGGCCCAGGTACAAGGTGGCCCGGTCAATATTTGGTATTGGCGGAACAATACCGGCGCGGCCGACATGAGCGCGATGGGCTTTGGCACGCTCAAGAAGCAGGCCCAGCAGGATATCCAGGCCAAGGGGATCTGGAAGGACGAGAAGACCAAGATCAAATTCAAGGAGCGGAAGCTGAGTCTGCGGAAAGATCCTAAGGGGGAGTTGGTGAAAGATCCCAAAACCGGGGACCCAGTGGTCGACGAAGAGACGAAGGTGGTCGAGCAGGAAGTGACCGGCGTGTGGCGGGTGGTCTTTACGCGGACGCTGACCACTACCGATAAAGAAGACGCGCAATTCCAGCCCGGCACGTTTCCGAACATCGCCTTTGCCGTCTGGGACGGTCATAAATCGGACACCGGCGATCTGAAAGAGTCGGGTTCGCAAAAGGCCGTCACCTCGTGGTGGTATTTCAATGCTGAGCCACCGGCCGACTACTCCATTTATCTTTACGGACTCGTGGCCGTGGTCTTGGCGGCCGGAGTGGAGTTCGTCATCATCCGCAAGGTCCAAAAGGGATCGCCCACATGACAAGACGTTATCTCGCCAAACATCACGTGATCGGAATGCTGGCGATCGCCGCCGTCGCGATGGTAGTTGGCGTCACCGGCTGCTCCCTGTTTCAGAACGAGCACGTTCGGAAGGGGCACGAGCTGTATGCCTATTATTGCTCTCACTGCCATGGAGACCACGGCAAGCCGAACGAGGGCTTTAACTGGAAGTTAATGCCCGATCCCAAGCCCAAGGACCTATCGAACAAGGACGAGATGAGCACCCTTAAGGACGAGGAAATCTTCCAGACCATCTCACGCGACATGAAGGACACGACGCCGGGCAGTGGTGACAAAATCGGGGATGACGAATTCGGCGTGCCCACTATGCCGACGTTCAAATACACGCTCTCGGAGGAGGAGCTGTGGAGTCTTGTTGCCTACGTGCGCACCCTCCATGGCACCAAGCTTGAAAAGGCGGACTGGGACAAAATGAAAAAGGAACGGCCTAAGATGGCGTCGATCCCCAAGCCCATGGTGACTTCGACGCCTGCCGAAGAGGCGAAATTCGCGGGACACGGCAAGCAGCTCTACCTGAATAAGTACGGCTGCAACGCCTGCCATAAGGTTGGGACGGAGGGGGGCGAAGTGGGGCCGCCGCTCGATCGCGCCGGGTTTCGCTTGAACTCGCCCTGGGTGTATCGCTGGATCCGCTATCCGCAGATTATGAAACCGGAGACGAAAATGCCGAATCTCGGCATCAGCGACGAGGACGCCATGGCCATTATGTACTACTTAAAGACTCTTAATGCCCCGCCTCCGGAGAAGCCGCTGCCTGCCTCATCCTAATCGCCTAGAATCGCAGAATCCGCTATGGCCTCCATCTTTTCACATGCCGTCACCGCAGTCGCGCTGGGAACCGTCTATCCGACTCCGCCGTCTGCCTCCCGGTTCTGGACCCTCTCGATTGCCTGTTCGATTCTTCCCGACATTGACGTGGTCGGCCATGCGTTTGGCGTTCCATACCGGAGCGTGTGGGGACATCGCGGAATCACACACTCCTTCGCGTTTGCGATAGTCCTCGCACTGGTCGTTGTGAGCCTGGCCTTTCCGCAGGTGGGACGGTTTTCCCCCTCATGGTGGAGTTTGCTCGTCTATTTCTTTGCGGTGACGGCAGCGCATCCGATCCTCGACGCCATGACGAACGGGGGCCTCGGAGTGGCCTTCTTCGCGCCGTTCGAGAACAGCCGTTATTTTCTGCCCTGGCGCCCGGTGGAAGTCTCTCCAATCGGCGTGCGCGCCTTCTTTACGGCTCGCGGCCTGGCCGTGCTCCACAGCGAATTCCTCTGGATCTGGATTCCCTCGGCGGTATGGATGGCCGCTGTCTGGTTGATTCACTGGGGACGTTGAGCGTTCGCCTAGGTCAGCAGCACTCCGCCCCAGATCCCCCCCAGAATCAATGCCCCTATCCAGACGTGCTGCTTGAAAAGCGCCATGGCCTTCCTGCTCGAGACGCCCAGTTTCACCTGTTTTGCCTGATAGCCGAACCAGAGAGCTGCAGCGAAGAGAGCGACATAAAAGGGGAGGGCGAGCTTCAGCGCGAAGCCGACAAGAGCCATGACCAGTGTCATCGCAATCAGCACGAGAAAGACCACGAGCCATACACGCCGCCCAAAGAAGAGGACGCTGGAGCGGATTCCGGCCCGGCTGTCGTCGTCCCTA
>VBON01000138.1 GCA_005877525.1 Nitrospirota bacterium | reverse complement strand
CTGAAAGTTTCGCGGCGGCCACTCCGCCAATCCTGACGTCCTGTGGCAAACGAACCAAAACGTCCCCGGACGAGGTGGTTACCTTGAGATTTTGGCCTTCGACGCCAGATATCTTTCCCCGAATTGTAACGGGTTTTCCTTTTGGCGGTTCCGCCTGGGCGAGCTGAACAGAGTCGCCGCCGTGAGCTGTTTGTGAAGCGAACAGACCCGCAAGAACAATAAAGCTTGCAGTAAAAATCCGGGACGAGATTAATCGCTGAGTTTTCATTGATTTCCCTTTCTTTATAGGCACCGCTCATTTATCGAGTAATTCTCCCATATCAAACTACCGGTTCAACTCTCCGGTCCTATTCTTTTTGTATAACGCTTAGCGGGTGGACTCAACGGGGGTCCTGCTCTTTTCATTTTCCGTTGTCTGCCGGGTGAGACCGTCGCCGGCAGCCCTTACCACATCACGGCGACCCTGAGCGCCACGGTGGCGGGAGCGCTGAACAAATTACGATATCACCAACGCTCGATCTTTTTAGTTCCTGGTCGCTCTTTCTCTGCTTAGCTCCTTTTACATCGTGTCGCATGTCAGGTATTGCCTCGCGCGAATTCTTGAAGATATATTTGGCAAGAGTCTTTTCGTTCCGTGGCTGATGAATTCACACGGGCGGCGGAGATAGGAAAATCAACCTCAAAGATCCGGCCAAAGGAGAAACTGCATGGCGAAACCACAATCAATCATCGGCGCCCGCGTGGGTCGGGTAGAAGGCGCCGAGAAGGTAAGCGGTCAGGCCGTATACGCTGCGGACGTCCATTTCCCGGATGCGTTATGGGGAAAAATTCTGCGCAGCCCGTATCCTCACGCGCGCATCGTCAGCATCGATACTTCGAAGGCCTGGAACGTCGAGGGCGTGCGTGCTGTCGTCACCGGGAAAGATGAGCCTGATCACTATGTAGGCAAGAGCATTCGGGACATTCCCGTCCTTTGCTGGGACAAAGTCCGCTACATCGGCGACAAAGTCGCGGCGGTGGCCGCTGAGACGCGCGAAGCTGCGGAGGAAGCGGTCGGCCTTATCGAAGTACAATACGAGGAGCTGCCGGCGGTTTTCGATCCGTTGAAAGCGATGGAGCCGGGCGCGCCGATATTGCACGATGACGCATCCGTCTATGACGGCGCGCCTCAAGCCATCATGGTCAGGGATATTCCCAATGTGTGTAACCGTCTGACCTGGAAGAAGGGTGACATCGATCAAGGATTCCGCGAGTCGGACCGGGTCATCGAACATACCTTCCGGATTCCGCTCCGCCATCAGGGCTACATCGAACCCCAGGCCTTCCTCGTGGCCGTCGAAGACGACGGGCAGGTTCTGGCATGGTCATCCAGCAAGAGTCCTTTCGGCACCCGGTCGCAATTGGCCAAAGCCATCGGCCTGCCTCCCGCCAAAGTCCGCGTTCACGCGGTCACCGTCGGCGGAGACTTCGGCGGCAAGGGCGGCCCTGGCGATTTGCCGATCGCCTATTTTCTTGCAAAGCAAGCGAAGCGGCCGGTGAGAATCGTGGCGACCAATAGTGAAGAGCTGAGTTTTACCAACCCGGACCACTATTCGGTGATCACCGTGCGCACGGGAGTCAAGCGCGACGGCCGGCTCGTGGCCCGTTACGTGCGGGCGGTTCACGGTAGCGGCGCTTACGCGGGAATGAAACCCGGACAGGCGAGCATCGGCGGTGCGGGGACGGCGGGTCCTTACCGCATCGACCATTGCTACATGGAGGCTCTCCAAGTTTACACCAACACGGTCCCCTGCGGATTCTGGCGCGCGCCCGGCGCGCTCCAGGGCATGTTCGCCGTGGAGTCGCACATGGATCTCATCGCTAGAGAGGTGGGCATGGACCCGGCGGAGTTTCGCATGAAGAACCTGATCGGCGAAGGCGAGGAAAACGCATTAGGCAGAAAAATGACCGGCGTCAAAGCGCGCGAAACTCTCAAGGCGGCGCTCGATGCGGCGGGATGGAAGAAACCCAGGCCAGGGCGGAACTATGGTCGCGGCGTTGCGATGTACGAGCGCGGGACCGGAGCCGGTAAAGGCTGGATTGTCGTGACTGCCGAGCTCGATGGAAGCTTCACGATCTTTACGGTGAGCGGCGATCAGGGAACCGGGCTCCGCACGATCATGTGTCAGGCTGTGGCCTCGGAGATGGAGGTGCCGGTCGATCAGGTGCGCTGTCGTAACGGCAACACCTCAGAGGTCCCTTACAGCGTCGATATCGGCTTCGGCGGCAGCCGCTCGACCAATATCGGCGGTCACGCCGTGATCAAAGCATGCGGCGAGCTCAGAACTAAATTGGCGGCGCAGGCTGCGCCTATGTTGGGATGCACGGACAATCAGGTCGATTACAAAGCGGGCAAATTCTCAAACCGCAACGAGCGCCGCGGGACCGTATCGCTGCGCGAAGTGGTTACAGCGGCGGGCGGACCGGTCACCGTGAGCATAGAACTGGAAGTTCCCCGAAAAGGATCTTCCACTTCCTTCGTTGCCCAGGTAGCGGATGTGGAAGTCGATTCCGAAACGGGTCAAGTCAAACTGCGCCGCTTTGTCACCGCCCACGACGTGGGCACCATCATCAACCCCATCGCCCACCAGGGCCAGATCGACGGCGGTGCGATGATGGCGATCGGATCTTCATTGATGGAAGAGTTGATCGACGACAACGGCAGGATCACGACAACGAACTTAGGCGAATATAAGATTCCCAATATTGCGGACATTCCCAGGTTCAAGACGATTCTGGTCCATTCCCCAGGAGGTCCCGGCCCCTACGAGGCAAAAGGGATCGGCGAGATGGCGAACGTCAGCCCGCCGGCCGCCATCGCCAACGCGGTGCACGACGCTTGCGGCGTGCGAATCTTCGATCTGCCGATCAGCGCGGAAAAGATATTCCGGTCGCTAGCAAAATAGGAACGGGTTATTGGAGTGTTAGGAAGAATCCATTACTCCATCACTCCAGTACGCCAATAGGACAGTCTTTCTCTACGGGAGGGCTTATGAATGACAGAAGTCGCAGTTGCGCCAGGCTTCTTTCCGCCATCTTGCTTTCGCTCATCGCCGTTTCGACGGTGAGTGCTCAGGAGAAAATCAGGGTCGCCTACAGCTCCACCGATACGATTAACCAAGTCTGGACGGTTGCCTATGACGCCGGCTTTTTCAAAAAGCATGGCTTGGATGTCGATCTTGTATACATCGGCAGCACGACGGTCGGCATAGCGGCGATCGTCGCCCAAGACGTTCAAGTTGGAAACGCGGCGGGAAGCGGCGTTGCCAACGCGGCAGTCCGGGGGGCAGACACGGTGAGCGTCGGCTGCGCCATCAACATTTTGGCCTACGAGCTGGTTGTCCTCGATAGCATCAAATCCCCGGAAGATTTGAAAGGCAAATCGATCGGCATCAGTCGCTTCGGCAGCGTCTCCGATGTCGCCGCGCGAGAATTGATAAAGGGGCTGGGGTTGAAGCCCATGGAGGACGTTAAGATCCTACAGGTGGGAGGAGCCTCGGAGCGGGCGGCCGGATTTAGCCGGGGAGTCATCGCCGGATTCCCATCGCCGCCGGGTAACGTATACCTGATTCCGGGCGGGCTGCCGCACCGCATTTTAGCCAACATGGCCGATCTGCCAAAGCCCTATCCCTTGCCTTTCATATGCGCGGTGACAACCAAAAGCTACCTGGCAAAAAAGCGAGATACCGTGAAACGAGTTTTGATGGCATTGATCGAAGCGACCCATTACTTCAAGACCAACAAAGAAGGAACGCAAAAAATCGTCGCGAAGTACCTCCGCGGGGCGAATAAGATGTACCTCGACAGTTCATATCAATCGACCGCCAAGATTCTGGAGCGGGTTCCGTACACGACGCGAGAGGGGATGAAAATCCAGCTCGACGAAGCGTTGAAGCAAAGTCCC
>VBON01000137.1 GCA_005877525.1 Nitrospirota bacterium | reverse complement strand
ATTTCAAAAAAGACTCGGTCCAGTCGCACCCGATTCGGGGATATGAGGTGCAAGGCGAACTCTGCATCGCTCGTGACACCCTTCACCTTTCCCCACCCATCGCCGCTCACGACCCCGGTTTGGGTCAGGTCAAGATTTCCGGTGACCCGGAGCAGATCCGCAGGACCGGAAAGGCTCGCTTTGAATTCCGTGGTGCCGTCCACAATAGTAGTTGCCGGGACAGCCCCTCCTAGCATTATTAACAACTCGTTCGCATCGCCTCGGCCGGCAGCGGTGAAGTCATAAAGGATCTTCTCCTGCTGCGGGTACCGGATGTTTCCGTTCACCGTCAGCGCTGTTTTACCTAGCAAGCCCGTCATCTGTTCGAACGCGATACCATGAGAAATCGAATGCACCTTCCCGTAGACCTGGCTGAGGGGAAAGCCTACACGGGGATCGGCAAAGCCGATGGCACGAGCGTCAAGCTCCCATTCCACATCAAGGTCCTCGAGATGTTCTAGAGAGCCCGCGAGAAGGACCGTGGCACCGGCCTCTCCCGCCAAGCCGCTGAGGCCGCCGGGACCGTTTGGCAGCACGGGCGGCGGCGCAAACCGCGCGACGATCGCCGCTAGCTCAGGAGCCGAGACAATTCCTTTGACCGCCAAGTACAGTTCAGGTGCTTCGGTCAAGTGGCTGATCTCGCCTCTGCCTGATATGGCCTGGGCCTCGCCATACTTCCCCGTCAATCGTTCGATGCCGATCCGATCGGTATCAAACCGCAATAGGCCCCGCACCTCACTGAGAGGCACACGTTTGGAGCCGATGACTGCATGGTCGCCCAGCAGCTCTACCTCTCCTTGCACGGTTACCGGCTGCTCACGATCCGGGTTCCCGCTTATTCGAAGGGAAACCAGTTTGATCGGCCCTCCCACTTCGCTCGTTTTGAGGAACTCCAATCCATGCTCCCGAAGCAAATCCAGTGGGAGGCTGCTGATCAAGGATTCCACCTGAAAGACAGTCGTCGTGACGGAGGCATTGAAGCCGGCCGGCTCTGACAAAATCCCTTTGATCACCGCGCTGCCCGTCACCAGTGTACCAGCGGCGTTGAGTCGCAGATCGTTGAGAGTCGTCTTCCTTTCCTGCGCGATATTCAAAAGCCGTCGAGACACTCACGACGCCATGGCCGCCGACAACCAGCGACCGTGCCTCAAGGAAAGGCGCGAGCTGCGCGAGATTTAGGTTTCTGGCTTCCAGGCGTCCGTTTCCTCGCTCCGTCCGTATGCCTTCCGGCGTCATTTGGCGCGGCACTTTTGCCGTCAATGTAATCGTGGATTCGCCTTTTTCGTAGGGGATGGAGGCCGACAGGGTTGCGCTGATTTCCCGCAGACCGGATTTCACGGTGGTGTTGAGATGCTCGATCGTGAGCGTGCGAATCACGTCTGTGCGGTATTCCTCGGTAAAAGTGATGCGGCCCTCCGCGATCGTGGTCTGTTCCCCGAGCATCGGAATCGTCGCCGCTCCTTGCGCCGACGTGAAGAGATCGGCGATGTTCAGCTTGCCGTCAAGGCCGCGGGTGATCCTCAGCATAGGGCGATCCAACAGCACGCGTTTCACCACGATTTTTCTTGCCAGCAAAGGAAAGATGCGAAGATCCACGAACAGACGATCTGCGGACATGAACGGTGTAGAGCTATTCGGCTCCCGGACGGTGATGCCCTTCAGCGTGATCCGAACGTGCGGGAAAAACTCCACCGACGCCTTACCGAGCTCCACCTTTCGGTTTAACTGGCTCTCAAGCTGCCATATCAGGAGAGCTCGGTAATCAATGCTGCGGAGGATGAATGGAAGACTGAGTGCGAAAACGACCACGACACCGAGCGGAAGGACGATCCACCAAAGAAACTTTCGACCGCTTCGCGACACACGCAGATATTACCTTACGGAGGACGAAATGCCAACCGTCGCGTATTGTCAGGGAGGTGCGTCTATCCAAGGGCATATTGGTTGGATATAATCCGCCGACCATGCCGGCTTCATTCACGCCGTGTCCCACACGGATCCGCTATAAGATTCTTGCCCTGTTGACGATGATCAGCATTATTACCTACGTTGACCGCGTGAACATCTCCGTAGCTGCTCGGCAGATGATGCCTGCGCTGGGCCTTACACCGCTCCAGATGGGCTATGTCTTCTCAGCGTTCGTCTTGGGTTATGCGCTGTTTCAGATTCCGGGAGGGTGGCTTGGGGACCGTCTGGGTGTGCGTAAGGTACTGGCGGCGGCGATCCTCTGGTGGTCTTTTTTCACTGCCTGTACTGCCGTCGCTGGGACTCTTCCAAGCGCCGCGTGGTTGGGCATTCTCGGATCGCTGATCCTGGTCCGCTTCCTGATTGGAGTCGGGGAAGCGGCCGCCCTGCCCAATTTTAACCGAACGGTGGCGGATTGGTTGCCTCCGCAGGAACGAGGATTCGGCATAGGCGTGTCCATTGGCGGCATCGGCATCGGAGCGTCGCTGACACCGCCCGCCGTCGCCTGGATCATGGTGAACCACGGCTGGCAGAGCGCATTCTACCTGTCAGCGCTTGCGGGGCTTATCATCGCAGCCGTATGGGTTTGGTATGCGCGGGATCGCCCCCAAGAACACGATGCCGTCAATGAAGCGGAGCTAACCTACATCAGAGGAGACTTTCGCCCGGACCCCATTCTTTCGAGAGACAAAGTTCCATGGCTCTCATTTCTCCAAACCCCATCCGTTTGGTGGTTGGTGCTTGCCTATACTGGACTGGGCTATGTGGCGTATGTCTACATGTCCTGGTTTTATCTGTATCTCGTAAACGAACGCGGGTTCAGTGTTTTGCGAGGCGCCTTCCTTGCTATGGGACCCTTCCTCGCCATGGCGGTCTTTTGCCCGTTCGGCGGATGGCTCACGGATCGGCTTACAAACTCATTTGGCTTGAACACAGGCCGCCGTTCTGTCGGCTGCGCCGGCATGCTGCTTTCTGGAATCTGCATTCTTGCCGGGACGGGTGCTAATGACCCGCATGTCGCGATTCTTCTTCTCTCCTTCGGCGCGGGCTTTCTCTACTTCACGGTCGGCGCCTTCTGGGCCAGCACAATCGACTTGACGCCGCGTTACGCAGGCACTCTCTCCGGCATCATGAACACCGGCGCGAATATCGGCGGGACCATCTCTCCGACACTAACGCCCTGGCTTGCAGAGCGGTTCGGATGGAATCTGTCTCTTGGCTTTGCCGCGCTCGTCGCAGTGCTCGGCGGCGTGCTCTGGTTGTTGGTCAAGCCGGGAGATGGTTTGAGACAGGGATGACACCGAGCGGGGCTGGGCTGTTCGGAGACAGGACCTGTGGCAAGTTCAATAATATGCCATGGCGCAGTAGGTGACGGTAGAATTGTATTGGTCCACAGTGGCCCGATCGTAGCGCAAAACCTGGCCATTCGGAACACTCAGAAGATTCAGCATCGTGTAGAGTGCCGGAAATATGCCGGTTCGCCGCGCATCGTCTTCCCGCTGAATGAACTGCAGCAACGCGTCGGCGTCGCCTTTTTCCGCAAGCTTGAGCATCGCCAGGTCGGCCTGCATAGTCTTGTTGAATTGGAAATCCGTGGGCGGCCGCGGATCGCCGTACCTCATACCGATGTGCGACAGATCCCCACTCGCGATGAAGCATACCTGCTTATCGTAGGCCTCCACCGTTTTACGAAAGGCCGCGATGAATTCTGATATGCGCTGCCCCTGGCCGACCAAATCGGGATGGCTGAAATGCAGGTGCGAGAAGGAGCAGAGAATCGGAACGATCGTAAACGGTTTCTTCTTGCCCAGGCTATGCTGAAGGAAGAGGGTCTGAAACTCGACGGCGTGATCATTCTGGTGAACAATTTCTTCTTCGAAAAAGACTTGGCCGCCATGCTGCCGCAACAGTCGCAGAAACTCTCGATCGACATGTACCGTGCCCAACGGGGTCACAAAATCTTTTTCGGTGCAGGCGAACAGCGTTTCGATGATGCCTCGCGCCGCGCCCAGAATGACGAAGACATCAGGGGTGTCCGCCTCCCGAATCTCTTTGTAGGCCCATGCGTAGATCGGCCCCGCCATCGAGAGCTCTACATGAGGGGCCACAATGGCTTTGATGCGTTGACCGGCATGCTCCGAGCGCGCATTCCCAGGTCCTTCCTTGGATTTGAAGTACTCCTCGAGTTGGGCGTCCAGTTTCTCCGGATCGGCATCATAGCTTTTCCCGGCGTGGGCCGCGGGCCGGACAGTCTCCTTGCGGTAGGCTTCAGCTAATGCCTTTTGGGTGGTGTCGAACCGGTCGCCTTCCAGGAAGAGCTTCTCGTCCAGCTCTGCCAGGAACTTGTCCACCCAGTTGGGGAGGAGAAGCTCACCGAAGCGCTTGAGGTACTCGCCGGCAATCTGGTTTCTGGTGTGTTGCCCGTCCAAGAACTGGATGAGATAAAAGACGTTCGGCGGGAGAAATAAGATCTCCTTGGAGATGCCCTGAGGGTCCCGGAGCCCGACCGATTGGGTCTCGTCCTCGCGCACAGGAAAAAATTCAAGATTGCGCAGCTTGGGATATTCTAAGATACGCGAATCGGTCGCCCTGGAACCTTCCATATAGTTACCTGTTCGCCTCCTAACACTCTGGGATTATACCGGACGCAGGTTCTAAAAGGGGGTTACACACTAGGGCGGCGGGTCTTCTCCCAAACCGCCAGCGAAACAATGGTCAGCACTAGAAGGATTAACGTGGCGTATCCATAGTCGCCACTGGAAAATTTGATGAGGTCGGCAAATCGGCCGATCAGGAGCGACATGCGGGACATGACCGTGTAGCCAAAGGCGGCCCCGAAGCCGATCATGAGGAAGTACACCCCCGTGCGTGCGGCCACATAGCCCGCCCCGGAGTGCTCGACCGAGAAAAAGAAATAGAATAGGACCGAGACGACGCCGATAAGCAGCACGATCGTATTAATACCGCTTTGAGGGTTGGCGAGATCGAGATTGAGCGAAATGCCACCGGCGGTCATGGTCACGAGCGGATTCACAGTATCCTCGATTTGCTTGAGAATATATGAAGAGATCGTGCGGGGGATCGCGACTCCCGACCCGAACCCGACCACAAAGGCAAAGGCCAGTCGCGACAGCCAGGCGATCTTCGGGACAAAGCGGGTCCAGATCAGTAACCCGATCATGACCGGTATGAGCGGCTCGTAATTGCCTTTCGCAATCTCCTGCCAGACCAACCTGATAAAGACTGTAAACCAGACGACGACAACCGAATAGCCGACGGAAATTCCGACATAAAGATGCTCGCCCAGTTTAAACAGTGGATTGT
>VBON01000123.1 GCA_005877525.1 Nitrospirota bacterium | reverse complement strand
CGCGAACCGATCCGTCCCAAGGGAGTCAATGATGGAGAGCACACCGTTATGCCCGCCCGCTCCGCCGCGCGCTTTGAGGCGCACGCGGCCCAGGTCCAGATCGAGATCATCATGGATAAGGATCAGATCGCGGAGATCGGCGTGATCGAGTCCGACTTCCGAAAGCAGGTCGGCCACGGCCTGTCCGCTCTGGTTCATGAAGGTTTGGGGTTTCGCTAAGATGAGTTCCTGTCCGGCAAGAGAAGCCCGCGCGCGGAGCGAGAGCCCGTGTCGGCGGAAATTTGAATGGGCTTCGGCCGCTAACGCCTCGACGAGGCAAAAGCCTACGTTGTGTCGCGTCTTGGCGTAGGCGGGGCCGGGATTGCCGAGACCGACGATGACCCGCAACGCTACTTCTTTTTCTCCGCTTTCGGCTCTTTCCCTTTAGGCTCCTTTCCTTCTTTCTTCTCTTCCTTGGCTTCTGGCGCCACACCAGCCGCTGCAGGTTTCGCGCCGGCTTTGCCCGCGGGAGCGGCCGCCGCCTCCTCTTCCTCACCCTCTCCGAGCTTCTTCCCAATAACTTCTGGCGCCGCGGGCCCTGCCCCGACAGGAGTGGCTGCCAACAACGCCTCGAGCTTCGCTTCAGAGATCGGGGCCACGATGCTGACGACCATCATATCGGGATCATCCAGGATGCGGATCCCGCTGGTTATCGGCACTTCCTTCACATGGATCCCCTGGTTGACGCGCAGCAACGAAGGATCCACTACGATCGACGCGGGGATTTGTCCCGGCAGGCACTCGATGTGAAGCTCTCGAAGGTTGTGTTGCAACACCCCGCCCTCGGCGACGCCAACCGGCGTCCCTTCCGTAACGGCGACCGGTACGCGCACCCGCACGGATTTGTCCATGGCGACTTCAAAGAGATCCGCGTGGAGAATCGCCCCGGAAATGGGATCGACCTGATAATCGCGGAGCATGGCTGTCCGTTTCGTCTCGCCTTTGCCACTTGAAATTTTCAGGTTGAGGACGGAATTCGAGCCAGACTCGGAGTGAAGGATCCTACGAACTTCCGTCGGTTCCAGGGTGAGCGCCAGACACTCCTTCTGTCCATAGAGAATGCCCGGAATCTTTCCTTCGCGCCGAAGTGTGCGGGCCACACCCTTCCCAACTTTATCGCGGGATGCTACCTTCATATCGAACTGCATGATGTACCTCTTTCCCTGCGTCAATAGGTCAGACAAACAGCGAACTGACCGATTCTTCCTCGTGGATCCGTTTAATCGCCTCGCCCAGTAGCGGCGCCACCGATAGCATTTTAAGTTTGGAACAAAGAAGCTCTTTTCCCTTCAATGGAATGGTGTTGGTGACAAGCACTTCCTCCAGTGCCGATGTATTCAGCCGCTCCAGAGCCGGCCCTGACAATACGGCATGCGTGCAGGCCGCCCACACCCGCCGGGCTCCATGCTCCACGCAGGCCCGAGCGCCTTGTGCGATGGTCCCGGCCGTGTCGATCATATCGTCCAGCAAAAGCGCATCGCGGCCGGATACATCGCCGATGATGTGCATCACATGCGCTTCGTTCGGACCCTCGCGTCGCTTGTCGATAATCGCGAGATTCGCCTGTAGCCGTTTGGCAAATGCTCTCGCCCGTTCGACCCCACCGGCATCCGGCGACACGACGACCAAATCCCGTGCCCCTTTCCGGCGGACATAGTCCAACAGGATGGGCACGGCATAGAGATGATCCACGGGGATCTGAAAGAAGCCCTGAATCTGGCCGGCATGCAGATCCATCGCGAGGACACGGTCCGCGCCGGCTGTCGTGGTGAGATCCGCCATGACTTTCGCGGAAATCGGCACGCGAGGCTGATCTTTTCGGTCCTGGCGCCCGTATCCATAATACGGAATCACCGCGGTAATCCGATAGGCCGAGGACCGTTTCAACGCATCAATCATGAGCCACAGTTCCATCCAATGCTTGTTAACAGGATCGCAGCAGGACTGAAACAGAAAGACATCTTTGCCCCGCACATTTTCATTGATGTGGATCCGGATCTCTCCGTCACTAAAGGTGGATACAAGGGCATCACCTTGCTCGACCTTTAAATAATCGCATACTTCCTTGACGAGCGTCGGATTCGACAATCCGGCAAAGACCTTTAACTCGTGCACCCCTGATGATCCTCCTGCCTGTTCGCGTTTCCGGCCTAGACTCCGTGAACGCGCGGTTTTAGCTCGAGGTGCGCTGCTGTTCCATGTTGGTCCAAAGGAAGGAAGTGATTGTAATCGCTGGCGTTGCGGTTGTCAATTGAAGGCGCGGGGGAGTTCCTGTTCCACAAGCGTTCGGGTTACCCAAAGCCGCCAACCAGGCTGGCGCACCAATCGGTCGGCCGCTTGTCTGGCCGGCTTCTCCGACTGAAAGACTCCAAAGACCGTGGAGCCGCTTCCAGACAGCATTGCTGCTTGGGCGCCATGGGCCAGCAAAAGCAACCGCAGATCCCGGAGCGATGGATACGCGTCTTCCATGACGCTCTGGAAATCGTTCTCCATAAGGCTGAGCAACTGATTCCAGTGAAGGGGAGAATCAGCAGGGAAGGCAATGGGCAAGGCGGACCGCCATGCAGAATCTGCTCTCGTCCGGGACTCAGCCAATTTGCCATATGCCCAGACCGTAGGAATCGCAATCCCGGGATTTACCAGGACAAGCCACCGCTCGTCTTCTACTCGAATCGGGGTCACGCGCTCCCCGCGTCCTTGGATGAGCGCGGTGGGTCCGTAAAGAAAGAACGGCACATCGCTCCCGAGCTCTTCACCAATTTCAGCCATTTGCACACGAGACCAGCCTGTCTGCAAGAGCAGCGCCAAGGCCTGTATGGTGGCGGCGGCATCACTGCTGCCCCCGCCAATCCCCGCAGCGATGGGCAGTCGCTTGCGAAGACGAATGCGAAGTCCTTGGGAACACTTCAGACGATGTAGGACGGCCTGCGCGGCACGATAAACGAGGTTCTCAGGTCCGGCCGGCAGCTCCGAGCCTTCGCAAGAGAGACTGATCCCCGATGACGCCGGCGCTTCTTCAACCCACACGGTATCGGCAAGCTCAACTGCCTGCATCACCGACCACAGATTATGATACTGGTCGGGTCTCCGCTCAAGGACGCGAAGGATAACATTGATTTTGCCGGGAGCCGACGCTTCGACTCCGCGACTACTCATCTCCCTCCTCATCATCGGCGGAGCGCTCCTCGCCGCCACTTCCGCGTCCGATCCCATACTTTTCCAGGCGATAACGGAAGGACCGGCCATTGAGCTTGAGCAAATGCGCGGCGTCTTTCTTCACGCCTCTGGCGCGCTCCAACGCCTTCACCAGGAACCCGCGTTCGAGCCCGTTGATGAGATGTTCCAGGTCGAGTCCCTCGGGAGGAATCTCCGACGAGACTCCTGAATGTATCAAAGATGGCGGCCGCAACCAGGGCTCTAAATCGGCACGTGAGATTGTCGGTCCCGATACAAGCGCGACCGCCCGCAGCATGACATTTTCCAGTTCCCGCACGTTGCCCTTCCACTCCTGCTGCTGCAACTCGACCATGGCGTCGGGTTCGAGCGTCAAGGGCTTTTCTCTCTTCCGGCTAAAGATCTTCAGAAAGTGATGCACGAGGGCCGGGATATCTTCAGGACGGCTGCGCAACGAAGGCAGCGTGATTGGAATGACCTGCAATCGATAAAACAGATCCTCCCGAAAGAGTCCCTGCGCCACAGCCTTGTCGAGATCCTTATTCGTCGCGGCCAGAATCCTGACATTCACGCTGACATCGCGAGTGCCGCCGACCCGCCGGAATTCCCGTTCCTGGATCACTCGCAAGAGCTTGACTTGAATGCGCAAGAGCTTGACTTGAATGGCGGGGGAGGCTTCGCCGATCTCGTCCAGAAACAGCGTGCCGCCGTCCGCGACTTCAAAGAGGCCTTCCTTATTGGCCACCGCGCCGGTAAAGGCTCCTTTCATATGCCCAAATAACTCGCTTTCCAGCAGCGTTTCCGGCAATGCGGCGCAATTGACGGTTACAAAGGCCTGATCTCGGCGCGGGCTGTTGAAATGAATGGCGCGCGCGACCAACTCTTTTCCCGTGCCGCTCTCCCCGCAGATCAGGACCGTGCTGTCGGTCTGGGCCACACGCCGGACCAGCGCGAATACTTCCTGCATAGCCTGGCTGATCGCGATGATGTTTTCGAAACCAGCGCGTTCCTTGAGCTCGCGTTTAAGCAGTAGATTTTCGGCTGACAGCCGTTTGGCATCCAACGCTTTGCGGACTGTCAGTTCGACGTGATCGTTGTTGAACGGCTTGGTCAGGACGTCATAGGCTCCTAACTTCATTGCTTCTATGGCCATGTCCAACGTCGCGAAGGCCGTCAGGATTATCACCAGGGTCTCGGGAGAAATATCTTTCGCCGTCTTCAGGACGTCCATGCCGTTATAAGGGCCGGGCATTTTCAAGTCGGTGATGACCAGATCAAAAATCTCCGCGCCGATCAAGGCGATTCCTTGCTCACCGCTTTCAGCGACCACCACCCGATGCCCTGCGCGTCCAAGGACGGCGCTCAGCACCTCCCGCATCCCCGGTTCATCATCAATAAGCAAAATTTTTGCCGATGCCGAATTCATCGGGCGATCTCCAGTTCCATGCGCTGTCCGGCGGGAAGCAGCAGTCGCACACGGGTCCCTTGGCCTACGGTGCTTTCGACCTGGACACTGCCGCCGTGTTCGTCCAACACCCGATAGACCACGGAGAGCCCAAGACCCGTCCCGCCTTGCTTGGTCGTAAAGAACGGATAGAAAATTTTACCCAGATGCTCCTCGGCGATGCCTGTACCACTATCGGCGAACACAATCTCAACCGCGTCGGCCTCGAGACCCGTTGTGAAGCCCGACGTGCGTCGCGTGGACACCGTCAGAGTTCCTCCTTGGGGCATGGATTGGCAGGCGTTCAGGCCTAAATTCCAAAAGACCTGTCGCATCTGATCGGGATCGATCGGCGCCATGATGGCATCCGGTCCGAAATCCCGCACGACACTGATCGTGGAATCGTAAGGCGAGGTTCTAGCCAACATCCGCACGGTCTCATCGACGAGCAGAGTAACGTCGCAGGATTGAAGATTCAACCGACGCGGTCGGGCGTATTGCAAAAAATCTGTGACGATCGCGTTCAAGCGTTCCGTCTCCCGCAACGCGAGGTCCAGCAACGGCCGGTTGGCATCCGCGGGCCGGAGGTCTTTCCGCAGTACCTGAATCGCGCCCGACAGCGACGCAAGCGGATTGCGCACTTCGTGCGCCATGCCGGCCGACATCTCCCCGATCGTGGCAAGCCACTGTTTGCGGCGTACGGTTTCTTCCATCTTTTTCAAAGGCGTGATGTCCTGGAAGACGCCTACGACCCCGGCGCGGATTCCTTCCAGGTGCAATGGGGACAGGCTCAGGCCCAGCACATAGCGGCTCCCGTCCTTGCGTCGTCCAATCTCTTCGAAGCGTGCAGGGGCGTCCGCGGTTTCGAGACCTTTCTGCCCTAACAGCGTCGGCCACGAGAAGATGTCCCACCAGAAATGTCCGTTGACATCCGTTTTGGGATAGCCGGTGATGTCCTCCGCTCTTCGGTTAAAGGAGGTGACCTGGCCTTGCTCATCCGTGGTAAACACCCCGCTCTCGATGCTTTCCAGAATGCACCGATGGAATTCCTGGAACCCCACAAGCGCCCGCGCCTTCTTCTCGAGCCGTTCGCCGGTCCTTTGCAGTTTATCGGCCAGTGTTCCGGTTAAGTAGCCGACCATGATGAATCCCAACACGTTAATCGAAAGGTCGTAGAAGATAGTCGGCGGGCTCAACTCAGTGGTGGGAATCCAGCTCACGGAGGGGAAGAGATGATAGGCCGTCCGGTAGTACTGCATGTCGACGATGGCTCCGTAAAGAATGGCCGAGGCTGATGCGCCGGCAAGCCCTCCCGAACGGGACAGCAAGGCGCTGGCTGCCGTAATCGAGATGACATACAGGAGCGAGAAGGGACTTTCCACCCCGCCGGTGATTGATACCAGCAAGGATTCGCATATGATATCGATCCCAATCTGGACGTATGCGAACGTCTTAAGCGCGTCACCACTCTTGATACGATTGATGACGAGGCTATAGACGATGGTCAATACATAGGTCGCGATGATGAGGCTGTAATAGGCGGGAAGGCTCGGGGCATTCCGTCCGAGTTGCAGATAGATCCAGACACCGAGGGCCAGGGACACAAATGCGACCCTGATGCCCATAAGCCATTTGAGCTTCAGACGGAGAACGTCCATGGTGCGATGGGTGTGGAGTTTAGCCGATCGCGGAAGCCATCTTGAAGATCGGCAGATACATCGCAATCACGATGAATCCAATGACGGTTCCTAAGAACACCATCAGGGCCGGCTCCAATAGCGACGTAAGCGTCGCGACGGCCGCATCCACCTCATCATCATAGAAGTCAGCGATCTTTATCAGCATGGCATCCAAGGCGCCTGTCGCCTCGCCGACGGAGATCATTTGCACGACCATCGGAGGGAACACTCCGGTTTTCCCGATTGGCTCGGCGAGTGTCTTTCCTTCGCCCACGCTCGTGCGAGCGGCCAAAATCGCGTTTTCGACGACCATATTGCCGGCGGTGCGTGCCACAATCTCCAAGCCATCCATGATGGGGACTCCGCTTTGGATCAGCGTGCCGAAGGTGCGGGTAAAGCGGGAGACCGAAATCTTCCGGATCAAATCGCCGATCACAGGCATCTTGAGGGCGAAACCATCAATCTTCAAACGTCCAGCCGTGTCGTGATAGCGCTTCAGCAGCCAGCCGCCGACACCGGCGCCAATGGCTATGAAGATAATATACTTCTGCATAAACTGGCTCAGATCGATCACGAACTGGGTCAATCCCGGAAGCGAACCGCCGAAATCCGAGAACATCTTCGCAAAGATCGGAATCACCCAGACCAATAGGACGGACACGACAATGATGGCGACCGCGATGATGGCAATCGGATACGCCATCGCGGATTTTATCTGGGCCTTCAGTTTGGCGTTCTTTTCCATCTGTTTCGCCAGACGTTGGAGGATAGTGTCCAACATCCCGCCCGCCTCTCCAGCGCGTACCATATTGGAATAAAGACTGTCGAAGACCTTGGGGTGCTTCTTCAGGGCATCGGCATAGGTCGAGCCGGACTCGACATCCAGCTTCACCTCGTTCAGGAGCTTTCCGAGGGTCTTATTGTCTGCCTGCGCGGCGAGGATTTCGAGACACTGCACGAGAGGCAGCCCGGCATCGATCATCGTCGCGAATTGCCGCGTGAAGACCACCAGATCTTTGTCGGTGATCTTCTGTTTCTTCTCGCCGAACGCCTTGGATTTCTTTTTTTCTTCGATCGTGGCAACAGTGACGCCCTGAGAGCGCAACTGGACAATCGCGGCGTCCCGGTCCGAAGCATTCAGCTCTCCTCGGGCGGTTTGGCCGGCCACGCCCCTTCCGGCATATGCAAAAACTGGCATACATTCACCTCACTCCGTAAGACTTCCGCCGACTAATCGGCGACCGTACAGCTCTCGACCTCCGAGATCGTAGTGATCCCCTCGGCAATCTTCGTCAGCCCACTCATCCGCAAGGTCTTCACCCCATCCTCGATCGATAACTTGCGGATATCTTCCGTCGAAGCACCCTGCAGAATTCCGCTCCGGATCCGATCGCTGATGGTCATGACTTGGTACAAGGCCACGCGCCCCTTATAGCCGGTCTGGTTGCAGGCCGCGCAGCCTGTGCCTTTATGCGGTTTTGCCACAGCAATTTCTTCGTCATTCATTCCGACTTTTTTCAGCACAGCGGGTGTCACTTCCGGATCCGGCACTTTGCAGTCCTTACAAACACGGCGTGCCAGACGCTGCGCAATGATCACCACCACCGAACTGGCGACCAAGAACGGTTCAATACCCATATTTAAAAGCCGATTGATGGTGGACGGAGCATCGTTCGTATGGAGCGATGCCAACACCAGATGGCCCGTTAACGCCGATTTCACGCCGATCTCCCCGGTCTCATAATCACGGATCTCGCCGATCATGATGATATCCGGGTCTTGCCGGAGAAACGCCTTCAGAGCAGCGGCAAATGTCAGCCCGATGTCGGGATGCACCTGGACCTGGTTGATGCCCATGAAGTTGAACTCGACCGGATCTTCGGCTGTGCAGATATTGACAGAGGGGGTGTTGAGAGCCTGAAGGGCGGAGTAGAGCGTCGTGGTCTTGCCGCTGCCTGTCGGGCCGGTGACGAGGATCATGCCATATGGTGCCGCAAGAGCAGCTTTCAGATCATTCCGCTGTTGCTCTTCTAAACCAAGTTTGGTCATGTCCAATTGCACGCTGGCCTTATCCAGCACCCGCAGACACGCCTTCTCGCCGAACAGCGTGGGCATTACCGACNAGCTTCAGCTTGATGCGCCCGTCTTGGGGCAGCCGCCGTTCGGCGATGTCCAGCTTGGCCATGATCTTTACTCGAGACACCATCGCGTTTTTCACTTTGAGCGGAAGGTTCATAACGGTCATCATATTCCCATCCAGGCGGTATCGGACGCGAAAGACGTTCTCATAGGGTTCGATGTGGATATCGCTGGAGCCGGTCTTGAGGGCGTTGACCAGGATGCCGTTGACCAGCTTGACGATAGGAGCCTCGACCACGCCGGTCGCATAGCCGCTGTCTTGCTCATCCTCCGCGACTTCTACCGAGTCCAGAAGATCGCCGACGGTCTTGTCGAAATCCTCCACGTCGATCGTCGCGCCTTCATCATGCAAATCGAAGTCAGTGCCGCTTTGCAGGTCATTGATGGTGTAGTCCTTGACCTCCAGCAGCTTCGAGGTATCTGCCGATTTCGCGTCTTCACTAAACTGTCCATCCGCACCAGCGCCATAATATTTCTTGATCGCTTCGAGCAGCGCCGATTCGCTGGCGATAACGGGCTGGATCGAGTAATTGGTCCGAAATTTGAGATCGTCGAGGCCGAAGACATTGGTGGGATCCGCCATGGCGACGGTCAGGTTCGAGCCGACCCGTTTTAATGGCAACACCATGTGTTTCTTGACTAACTCGATGGGAACCAGTTTGATAATCGAAGGATCGATAAATTGATAGGAGTTGAGATTGACTGCCGGGATGCGATACTGCTGCGAGAGAAAACTTAGGAGCTTATCCTCCTCGATCAAGCCCATTTTGACCAGCGTCCCGCTTAGGTGATTGCCCCCTTTTTGCTTCTGGATAGCCACAGCTTCTCTCAGTTGTTGTTCGCTGATGAGTTTCGCGCCAACCAGAAGCTTGCCTATTCTGTCGATTGTAACAGCCATCCGTAGTTAGCTCTCGTTGGGACCGAAGAAAGAGAGGAGCGATCTAGCTAATTTCAACGCAAGTCCACGACTTTTATACCTTTGAATATGTATCGGCATGAAAAGTCTAGGACTTTATAGCCCAATTGTCAATTTTTGTCCTTAGTCAATTCTCCGAATATGGGGGAGAACTGCCTGGGCGGATTCCCCCGAAGCCATCAAACAAGGTCGGGGTGGTAGGCGCGAATTCCGCGATACACGTACTGAAGTCCGGATACCACGGTCAGAACCAGCATGATCGCCAGCAGCGGGATCAATAAAGCTCTGTCCCGCTGCAGATAGATAAAGACCAAAGCTAGGCCCAGATAGAGAAGTTGAGCCAGCGTGGCGACTTTGCCGAGCACGGTTGGAACTACCTCCAGGGGAGTTTCGGTGACATAGAGGAGCAGCGTGCCGACGATGATGATGAGATCCCGGCTCAGAACGATAATCGCGACCCAGATGGGCACTAAATGCAGGATCGAGAGCGTCACAAAGGCTGAGGTCAAGAGAAGTTTATCTGCGAGCGGATCGAGATAGGCACCGAGCTTAGTACGTTGGTTCGCCATCCGGGCAATGACGCCGTCGAGAATGTCCGTGATGCCGGCGACAATCAGGGTTAGCAAGGCCAATCCATAGTGCCCGTAGATCAGGAATCCAACAAAAAAGGGGATGAGGATGATGCGCAAGACGGTCAGCGAATTGGGAAGATTCATGCGCTCCTAGGAGTGACCGCCCGGAAAGCTAAAAAAATTATAGAAAATACCTGCGCCTATGTCAACGCGTCGACTCCGCTTTCTTGACAAGAACCGCCATTCTTGGCTAAAGTCAACTGCTAAGCTCTATTCCGAAATTCACTCACGGATCAAGCCTCTATGCGAGTGACGATCAACGGGAA
>VBON01000122.1 GCA_005877525.1 Nitrospirota bacterium | reverse complement strand
GGCCTTGCGGCAGGGTTTGCGGGACTTGCTGCTGGTATGGGAGATTATCCTGTCACAAGAAGTCATGGCCGAACTTTTGCAGCTCGGATGGCAGGATCCTGAAGAATTCACGTTTCCGCACGAGTTATGGGTTCGGGTGATCTATGACTTTGCCCTGGCGTATCACGACAAGGTGCTCCATCGCGATCATCTGCTGAAGTCCCTGGTCCCATTGTACCTAGGCAAGACTGCATCGTTCATTTTGGAGACCCGGACAAGCACCGCGCCTCTGGTCATGGAAAACATTGAAGGCCTGTGCCGGCAATTCGAGGGAATGAAATCCTATCTGAGAGAGCGATGGAGGTAGGCTATGGGTCAGATATGGCAAGAGTTGTTTGCGGAAAGCTTCCGAGAAACGATGCACGGCATCGCCGTGTTCCTGCCCAGGATAATGGTAATGCTGATGCTGTTTGTGATCGGCGTATTGGTCGGCTGGATCGTCAAGGTTTTATTGTTACGCGTGCTCCGCACCCTGCGCCTGGACGCCGTGAGCGAGCGCCTCGGACTTGCGCTGGCCCTGCAACGAGCCGGCATTAAGCGGTCTGCGTCGCAACTAGTTGGCCTGACCGCCTTTTGGTTAATCTTCCTCTTTTTCGGTTTCGTCGGGCTGAATGTCCTTGCGGTGACTGCTGCCACCGAAGTGGTGCGCTTGATCCTCCAGTACCTTCCACATCTGCTCGCAGCCCTGTTGGTCCTCCTAACGGGCTGGTTGCTGGCCAATTTCCTCGCACAGGCGGCGCTGATCGCAGCGGTGAATGCACAGTTTTTCGGGGCCCGGTTCTTGGCCGCTGCTGTCCGTTGGGGGGTCCTCAGCTTAACCTTGGCGATGGTGCTGACCCAGCTCGGCATCGCCAAGGAGGTCGTGGTCGCCGCCTTTTCGATCGCGTTTGGAGGCGTCGTCCTGGCGCTAGCCCTCGCGTTTGGCCTCGGAGCCAAGGAGCATGCCAAGAAATTCTTAGACCGAAGCTTGGAAGAGCAGCCGGACCATCAGGACCACATCTCGCATCTCTGACAGACAGAAGCGTGATATCACCCAGCTTCTTTGCGCTTGGTGGCTCGGTTCGCAGTCGAGGAGCGGAAGCCCAGTCATAAGGATGTGCAGATTGACTCTGGCTCAACAGCCCGACACAACGTTCGACCCTTTGATCACGAAAATGCGAGCGGAGAGCCACCGGGTTCTCCCCGTCTCGTTCTATGCCAGACGAACACTGACTGTTGCGCGAGACCTGTTGGGGAAGCATCTGGTGCGGGAGATCTCTGGTACCACCCGCACGGGGCGGATCGTTGAAGTGGAAGCCTATGTCGGCCCTCATGACCGCGCCTGCCATGCCTACAAGGGACGCACCAAGCGTACCGAGGTGCTGTTCCGCTCGCCCGGTTTGGCCTACGTCTATCTAATCTACGGTATGTATCACTGCTTGAACGTCGTTACTGAACAGCTGGACTACCCGGCCGCGGTGTTGATTCGGGCGGTTGAAGACGAAACGGGGCTGATCGATGGACCCGGGCGCGTCTGCCGGGCCTATGGTATCGATCTCACGTTGAATTACCACGATTTGACGACGGGTCAAAAGCTTTGGCTCGAGGACCGCGGCAAGCGGCCCCCTCGGTCGCAAATCGGAAGCTTTCCACGCATCGGTGTCGACTATGCAGGCAAGTGGGCAGCACGGCCCTGGCGCTTTCGAATTGCATCCGTTAGGCAGAAAATTCGGAAACCGCAAGTCGCGCCTTAGCGTTAGCGAAAATTTTTAGAGCCTTGAGCCGTGTTCTCCAAAATCATGCTTTGCCTTGGCTGAGATAACGTTACCGCCCTTCCCCAGCAGCGTAATTCTTGACAATGCTGCGGCCCCTCTGCTAGGTTTCCCTAATGATATTCGCGGGTAAGCGGTCGCCAGGTAAGGAGAAGAACCTTATGTCGCCGGACCCCAGCCCTGACGTGACCCCGACCGAAAGCTCAGAAATCATCATCGCCGATAGTAACGGGCTCTCTGAAGATCTGGCCATCGATCCCAAGGATATGAAGGCCTTGACCCTCGCGATCAGCGGAATCGTGGAAGGGATGGTGCGCAAGGTGACTGAGGTCAGACTCGAGAGCCTGCTGCAACCGCTCATCGAGCAATCGGTGAAGAATCTATTGTCGGAATCCCTTCCTTCTCTGGTTGGTGCGGAGCTTCCGAAGCTGGTGCAGGAACACTTAACGGGGCTGTTGCCGAGCCTTATCGAAGCTGCTCTTGCCGGGCAACAGGGAACCATCAAAGAGTCGATAGAAGAAGTGGCTCGCCAGTCCCTGCCCAGCATGCTGGGTCCTATCATCGAACAACTTACAAAAGACACCCTCCAGCCTGAAATCGAGAAGTTTTTGCACCGCGTCGGCGGGGCGGTGCTCGAAAAGATTGCCTGGGAAGTTGTTCCCTCCCAAGCAGAGATCGAAATCAAAAAAGAAATCGTACGCCTCAGCGCCGACGCCTAGCCCCCTCCTGTCCTCACTTTTAGTCAGTCCCGTCCCATGCTAGGATAGTTTCTCATGGAAAAATCCTACGATCCCAAACAGGTTGAGTCACATTGGTATCAGTTCTGGCTGGAGCGCGGCTACTTTACCGCTTCCGTCGAAGCTCAAGGTTCGCCCTACTGCATCGTCATCCCGCCGCCCAATATTACCGGCTCTCTACACATGGGGCATGCTCTCAACGCCACCGTGCAAGATATCCTGATCCGATGGCGGCGTATGCAAGGTCGCAATACCCTTTGGATTCCCGGCACGGATCATGCCGGTATTGCCACGCAGAATGTTGTGGAGAAGCAGCTCTTGCAAGAGGATGCCACACGGGAAACCGTGGGGCGGGATCGCTTTGTGCAGCGCGTCTGGGAATGGAAAGCCCAGTCCGGCGGCACAATCATCGAACAACTGAAACGACTGGGCGCCTCCTGTGACTGGACCCGCCTGCGGTTTACCATGGACGATGGCCTCTCGCGGGCGGTCCGAGAAGTATTCGTCCGGCTCTATCACGAGGGCTTGATCTACCGGGGCAAACGCCTGATTAACTGGTGTCCCCGTTGCCTGACCGCTCTGTCCGATATCGAAGTCCAGCATGAGGACATCAGCGGCAAGCTCTATTACATCCAGTATCCACTGGCGGAAGATTCCCAAAAGCACTTAACGGTCGCCACGACCCGACCGGAAACGATGCTAGGTGATACCGGCGTCGCCGTGCACCCTGAAGATCCCCGCTACAATTCGCTCATCGGGCAGAGGTTGAAGTTGCCCCTCACCCACCGCGAGATTCCAATCGTCGCGGACGCGATCCTCGTCGACCGCGAATTCGGCACAGGGGCGGTGAAGATTACGCCGGCGCACGACTTCAACGACTTCGAAGCGGGACTTCGGCATCACCTGCCGAGGGTGTCTCTCCTGGACCAACACGCACGTCTGGATCCTGCCGGCTTGCAGGAAGCGCAGGTGCAAGAGAAGATCAGGGAACGCATCACCGGCCAATCCCCTCATGAAGCACGAGAGATCGTCGTCGACGCTCTGAAGACGGCCGGCTTGCTGCTAAAAGTTGAAGACCATCCCATGGCGCTGGGGAGATGCTACCGGTGC
>VBON01000121.1 GCA_005877525.1 Nitrospirota bacterium | reverse complement strand
ATGCAACGGCCGTGGATAAGGGACTCTCGCCCGGAACGCCGCTCGTGGACTCCGGCGTGGTCTTTAACGAAAACGATCCTGACATGGTCTGGCGTCCTGAGAACTACGATCGAAAATTTTATGGGCAGATCCTGATGCGAGACGCGCTGGCGCATTCGCGAAATGCGGCCACTGTCCGTCTTCTGGAGAAAATCGGCGTACCCTCGGTCCTCGATCTCGCGCAAAAAGTAGGGATCGCCTCACCGTTGGCGCACGATCTCACCCTGGCGCTAGGGTCCTCCGGTGTCACAATGCAGGAATTGACGGCCGCGTATGGCCTATTTTTGAACCAGGGGATCGGCTTGGAGCCCTATCTCATCGAATCCGTTTTGGACGCCAGCGGAAAATCCTTGGAGTATCACGTGCCGGAACCCAAGCAAGTGCTCTCGAAGGAAACGGCGTATCTCATCACCAACATGATGGAGGACGTGATCCAACGGGGAACGGCGCAGGCAGCAAAGGGTATGGGGCGTCCGCTGGCGGGGAAGACGGGGACCACGAATGACTACACCGATGCCTGGTTTGTCGGCGGCGCCCCGAACCTCGTGACCGGCATTTGGGTTGGCTTTGATGACATCCGTACCCTCGGCGAGAAAGAGACCGGTTCCCACGCGGCCTTGCCGATCTGGATGACTTACATGAAAGCAGCGCTCGAACCCCTGCCGATCATCCCGTTCACGATTCCGGATGGGATCGTCTTTGCGAAGATTGATCCCGTGACGGGTCTGCTTGCAGCGGACGGTGCGTCAGCCGGCGTGGTGGAGGTCTTTGTCAAGGGGACCGAGCCAACTCAGCAGGCCGGCGAAACGTCTTCCCCCTCCGACTTTTTTAAGTTCGACAAGCTGTAGGAGCACCAGTGCCCGGCACGGTTTTTCACGGAAGCTTGGGTCGAAAAAACGGTGACAGGCCCGTCACCCTTTGGCGTCCTGATATTCTTCATGCCAGGCCATTTGAATCGCTTCAAGGATTTTCTCATTAGACTTTTCAGGGTTGCCGATGAATCCAGGAATCCCGCGCACCCATGTATGAAGGTCGGTGAAGCGGACGGTGAGAGGATCAATATCCGGATGGGTTTGCATCAGCTGCAAGGCGATGTCTTCGACGTCGTTCCAGTCCAACTCCATGACGGTACCTTTCTTATCGTGTCACCCTGAACGACACGGTGACATCTGCCTACGGCATCTGCGACAGCTTCTTGTCTTTTAGGGCGTCCTGCAGGGAATGGTTCATCAATCGCTCGGCCAATGGAGAAGAAGCCCTGTTGAGCGCTTCTATAGCCTGGCGGATTTTGCGATGATCGTGGCCCGTCAAAGATTGCCTCAATTCGGCGGCCGACTGGCGGATTGCCTCCTGCTCCTCGGAAGTCGTTAAGTCCTGTGTCTCAGCCACTCTTGCCAGGGCCTTGTCGGTGGCGCGTAAAATGCTCTGGGCCTCGTTGACGGCCTCGATCCGCTGGCGCTCTTTAATGTCCTGCTGCGCGAAAATGTATGATTCGTGGATCATGCGCTCCACTTCCTGATCCGAGAGGCCGTAGGAGGGCTTCACGTCGATCGACTGGGCTTCACCGGTGCGAACATCGCGCGCCGTCACGCTGAGAATGCCGTTGGCGTCGATCATGAAGGTAACCTCGATGCGGGGCACGCCGGCGGGCAGGGGGGGAATCTTTAACTGAAACCGGGCCAGGCTGCGATTGTCCTTAACTAATTCTCGCTCCCCCTGAAGAATATGGATGTCCACGGACGTTTGTCCATCGACGAACGTCGTGAACATTTCCTTGGCGCTGGTGGGAATGGTGGTATTGCGGCGGACCAAGCTGCTCATGACGCCGCCCATCGTCTCGATGCCGAGCGTAAGGGGAGTGACATCCAAGAGAAGCATGTCCTGGATACCGCCAGCCAGGATGCTCGCCTGGACGGCTGCGCCGAGGGCGACGACCTCATCAGGATTGAGCTCGCAATGCGGCGGCTTGCCGAAGAGGGCCTCGACCCTTTGGCGAATGAGCGGCATTCGCGTGGAACCACCGACCAGTACCACTTCGTCGACGTCGGCCGCTGAGAGTCCGGCATCCACAAGTGCTTTTCGCGTGGGTGATAAGGTTTTCTCAATGAGATCGGTGACCATCGCTTCGAATGCCTCACGACTGAAGACCCGGCGATAGGTCCCACCGTCCTCAGGCAACGGCACCTCCACAGAGACTTCTTTTTCCGACGACAGCCGACACTTTGCCTGTTCGGCCCGAACTCGGACTTCTTGAGCCAGTTCAGGGTGCTTTTTGATGTGTGTGCCATGCGTCGTTTTAATCTCTTCCAGCATCACTTCCATGAGGCGCCGGTCAAAATCATCGCCGCCCAAGTGAGTGTTGCCGTTGGTCGCGAGCACCTCAAAGATGCCGCCCTTGAGCTTGAGAATCGAGATATCAAATGTCCCCCCGCCTAAATCGTATACCGCGATCAGGCCTTGTTTGCGTTTCTGTAGCCCGTAGGCGAGCGCGGCCGCCGTCGGCTCGTTCACGATACGCATGACGTCCAAACCGGCGATCTTCCCCGCGTCCTTGGTGGCCTGCCGCTGGCTGTCATTAAAATAGGCCGGCACGGTAATGACCGCCTTGCGGATCTCCTCTCCGAAAAAGCGCTCGGCACGGCTCTTCAGCTCCTTGAGGATCATGGCAGAAATTTCCGGCGGCGTCAGGGCCTTATTACCGATATGGATTTGGATCACGCCGGCCTGCTCCGTCAGCCGATAGGGAAAGTATTGGAGCTCGTCCTGCACGTCACTGAGGCCTTTTCCCATGAACCGCTTGACGGAATACACGGTACGTTCAGGATGTCGCGTGAGCTGTTCCTTCGCGGTATCGCCCACCTGCAGCCCCTTCGGAGTGTAGGCTACGATGGAGGGCACCAGCCTATGGCCATCGGCGTCCGCAATGATGGTCGGCACCTTGCCGTCCATATAGGCGATCAACGAGTTGGTGGTTCCTAAGTCAATGCCGACGATGCGTGCCATTATTCCAAGGCCTCCGCTATGTTCGCGAGCATCGTGTTCAAATAGTTCCGCTGTGACAGAATGTCGCGCATCTGCTTGAGGACCTGTTCTTTTTCAGTTTTCTGGCCCTGGTCGCTCGACGATCGGTCCGCCAGCCGGTCCCAAAGCTGAAACAATTCGGCCAATCGCCGCTCTAAAGCCCCGCGTTTCGCCTCGAGTGTGCCGCGCTCAGCTCTGAGCCGGCCGACGATTTCCTCGGAGCCGGTTCCCTTTTGGCCCTTTAGGGTCTGCAACTCCTCCAGCTGCTCTTGAATTTCGAGCAGTGTCTCGAAGAGCTCAGTGGGGGCCTTGCCCGGAATCTCCTTCGCCGAGCCGGCCTCCAACCGTAGCAGGTATTCCACGCGTTCAATGGGGTTTTTCAAGGTGGAATAGGCTTGATTGAGAGTCGCTGAGTTCGCGAGACTCACGGCTCGTTCCATGTCCGACTTGCCCTCGTAAAAATCGGGATGAAACGCCCGGCTCATCTCATAAAACTTCGTCTCAAGCATCCCTGTATCGATATTCAACTTTCGAGGCAGACCAAGGGCGGTAAAGTAATCGATGTCCTTCGACAGAGGCTGCACCTTCACACACTGCTGGCAGAAGTATTCGCCGCCGATGTCCGACTGGCAATGCCAGCACATGCTCCGCGCCAACGGGAGCTCCTTCTTCACGATCGCCATAACCGCCTCTCTAAATAAAGAAGCCCGGCTGGTCGGCCGGGCCCTGGCTGCTCACAATGATAATGGCCGAAGAACGGCCGCCCTCCAGGAATGCTACGCGGAGAAAGACTCTCCGCACCCGCAACTCTTCGTGGCGTTGGGATTGCTGAACTTAAACTGACCGCTCAACAGATCCTTTTGATAGTCAAGCTGGGTCCCTTGCAGGTAAATGGCGCTTTTCATGTCCACGATCACCCGAATATCCTCGACGTCGTACACCTGATCATAGGGGCCGATCTCGGTGTCAAAATTGACTGTGTAACTCAAACCCGAACAGCCTCCGCCTTTCACCCCGAGGCGCAAGCCGGCTTGGCCGAGACCCTGCACTTCCTGCAGGCGCTTGACTTCCTTCACGGCATTCGGCGTAAGTGTCACGATAGGAGTGGTCGTTTCAGTTTTTTCCATGTATCCATCCATTGTGCAAGTGTGTGAATGACCGTCCTTAGGCTTTCGCCACGGTGCTCTCGACGGGCGCCGCCGCGTCCGATTTTTTCCTGTAGTCTTCAAGGGCTGCTTTGATCGCATCCTCCGCCAGCACCGAGCAGTGGATCTTGACCGGCGGCAGATTCAACTCCTGTACGATGTCGGTGTTCTTGATCTTATAGGCGTCCTCTACGGTTCGCCCCTTCAGCCATTCCGTTGCGAGGCTGGAGCTTGCGATCGCCGATCCGCAACCGAAGGTTTTAAACTTCGCGTCAACAATGACGTCGTTTTGGACCTTGATTTGCAGCTTCATGACGTCGCCGCATTCCGGGGCGCCCACGATGCCGGTACCGACCGATTGGTCGTCCTTTGGCAGGCTGCCGAGGTTCCGAGGATTGTTATAGTGGTCAATCACCTTATCACTGTAAGCCATGGTTTCTCCTCCTTAACGCTCCCGCGATTCCTATTCTACACGATTCCTCTTTTTAATGGGCGGCCCATTGCACCGATTTCAGGTCAATACCTTCTTTCGCCATTTCATAGAGCGGAGACATCTCACGCAGCCGGGTTACCGCTTCGACCATACGCTTGGCGGTGTAGTCCACTTCTTCGTCGGTGTTAAAACGGCCCAGACCGAATCGAATCGAGGAGTGGGCTAGATCCGAGCCAACGCCGAGCGCCCGCAGCACATAAGATGGTTCCAATGTTGCTGAGGTACAGGTGGACCCCGATGACAACGCGATTTCCTTCACGCCCATCAGCAGCGCTTCGCCTTCCACATAGGCAAAACTGATGTTCAGATTGTTCGGGAGTCGCTCGGTCGGGTGTCCATTGAGATAGCACTCATCCAGCTTCTCCATGATCC
>VBON01000129.1 GCA_005877525.1 Nitrospirota bacterium | reverse complement strand
CAAGGCGGTCACCAAAGGCTATGCGATCGGATCCGCGGGGCTCGCGGCGGTGGTCCTGTTCGCTGAGTACGCCCGGGCGGTCGGCGGGGAGAAGGTCGGCAGTGGTTTTGACCTGTCCGACCCAAAGGTAATTGTCGGGCTGTTGTTAGGCGGCATGCTGCCATTTTTGTTCGCGTCGCTCTGCATGAAGGCGGTGGGGCAGGCCGCTGGGGAAGTGGTGAACGAAGTGCGGCGTCAGTTCCGGGAGATCAAAGGCATCATGGAAGGAACCGGGAAACCTGAGTACGGGACTTGCGTGGACATCGTGACGAAGGCCGCGATCCAGAAGATGATGATACCCGCGGCGATACCGGTACTCGCTCCCCTCATAATTGGGTTTACCCCTATGCTTGGTCCGAAGACGCTGGGCGGCGTTCTTGTGGGCACGATCGTCACCGGATTATTCGTGGCGATCTCCATGACCAGCGGCGGCGGCGCCTGGGACAATGCCAAGAAGTTCATTGAAGAGCAGGGTAAAAAGGGGACCGAAACGCACAAAGCGGCGGTCACCGGGGACACGGTGGGCGATCCCTATAAAGACACGGCCGGTCCGGCGATTAATCCGATGATCAAGGTGATCAATATGCCGGTCCCGCGATCAATCCGATGATCAAGGTGATTAATATCGTCGCACTTCTCATCGTCTCGCTCCTCATCTAATGGGAAAAGGAGCTTGTCTCGGCAAACTCCAGGGTGGGCGGGTGCAATAGTAGGGTGACTACCCGCTCCTAGGGATTCTTGACCTCTGTTATCTCGTGAGGTAAGCTGAGACTCGTCAGAGCCTGCGGAAGCCCCGACGGCTTGCGGGTATGGGAGGAGTACCATGGACAAGCAGGAAAAGAAAACCGAGGCGAAACGCAGCAGCCCTCAAGCCAAGGAGGACGCCAAGGCCAATCCGAAAGTCGTCGAGGGCGGCAAAAAGCTCAAGGAAGAAATGGATAAGCTGGTCGACGAAATCGACGACGTCCTGGAGGAAAATGCCGAGGAGTTTATCAAGAACTATGTCCAGAAGGGGGGGCAGTGAAGATAGCGTTTGCGCTTTCCATGGTGATCTCCATCCTGGCTTTTCCGTGCTATGCCGATATGGCGTCCCGCACCCCCTCCACGCATGACAACAGCGCCTTTCAAAAGCCCCCCGGAGGCCTATTCTCTTCAATCGTGACAGCTCACGGCCAGGAAATGGTCATGAGCTCATTCCGCAGCTTCGACATCGTGCCGGTCAAGCCCAGTTCGACATTTACCGATGACGTTCCCGAGATCTTCGTCGTCTTTCACTTGCACCAGCATGACAGTGAATTTCGGGTCTCAGGACGTTGGTTGGTCGAGCAGGGTGAAGGGGTTCCCGCGAATTTCATCCTCGGCACCGACTCGATGATTCTCATGACCGAAGACGAGTCCGGCTACGTCTCGATCAGCCGACCGGCCTCCGGTTGGCCAATCGGCCAATATAAGGTCGAGATATTTACCGGCACGGGCGACTACGATATGGACCCTATCGGGGTACTCCGTTTTAGCGTGACCCAGGCGAAAGCCGCCTCCTGAGCCTACATCCGCCGCATCCCGTTCGCGCTTAGCAATTAGTTAATCTTACGTACGCCTTCGCTGACTGTTGTTTGACAACCCTCTGGGCGTAGACTATGATCAAATGCACGCGCAGGGCATGCTGGCGCGGTTTTTCTGCCTAGGACATGCGGAGAACGGATGCTATTTCCATCGTTCAAAGAATGGATCATGCGGCCTTCGGATCCTCTGGCTTGCCGTGCGGTGGCTGACGGGCTTGGACTGCATCCCATCACGGCGGCTGTTCTTGTTGCACGCGGCGCGCTGTCGTGCGATGAGGCTCGGGCCGTTCTCATCGGGGAGGGAACTATCCAGCCGGATCCATTTTTGTTGACCGGCATGGAGGCGTCGGTGGATCGCATCCATCGCGCCGTTGTTGAGCATGAGCGCATCCTGATCTACGGCGATTACGATGTGGATGGGACGGCCGCAACGGCTCTCTATGTCAGGTTTTTGAGCGGGCTGGGCTGCGCGCCCGAGTACTATATTCCGCACCGCATCAAAGAAGGTTACGGGCTGAACGCCGAGGCAGTACGGCGCATCGCCTCTTCCGGGGTCTCGCTTCTAATGACGGTCGACTGCGGCACCACCTCCTTCAGCGAGCTTGCGCTCGCTCAATCACTCGGGCTTGATGTCATTGTTACGGATCACCATCTGCCCGAAAAGACCCTTCCCCCGGCCTTCGCTATCTTGAATCCCTGCCGGTCCGACTCGGGCTATCCCTTCCAGGGGCTGTGTTCAGCGGGCGTCGCGTTTAAGGTCGCGACCGCCTATACCATGAGATACGGTCAGAGCGTCAAGTTTCTTGAAGAGTATCTGGACCTGGTCGCGTTGGCAACGATTGCGGACCTCGCACCCTTGCACGCCGAGAATCGATGGATGATCCGAGAGGGCCTGCGTCGGCTTTCCAATGGAGGTCGCCTCGGTCTGCGGTCGCTGAAGGCCGTGGCCGGTATTGGCGGGTCATGCGGCGTCGCAGACATTGGCTTCAAACTGGCGCCGCGCATCAATGCGGCCGGCCGGCTGGGAGATGCCGCCGATGCGGTGAAGTTGTTGTTGACCGAGAATGAAGATGAGGCGCGTGCTCTGGCCGAAGGGCTGGATCGACTCAATCGCGCGCGGCAACAGGTTGAAGAACAGGTCACGGCTGAAGCGATCGACGCGCTCGCATCCGCCCCGGACGCCACGACCGGCACGGCCGAGCCTATCGTGCTGGCCTCCCGTTCCTGGCATCCGGGCGTCGTCGGCATTGTCGCGAGCCGCCTGGTGGAGCGCTATCATCGGCCGGCGGTATTGATCGCGGTGAACGAGCAGGGGAAAGGCCGGGGTTCGGCGAGAAGCATAGCCGCAGTGAATATCTGTGATGGGATCGGGCAGTGTCGGGAGCATCTGGAAGCGTTTGGGGGGCATGCCGCGGCGGCAGGCCTCACCATTCGGGAAGAAGCTATCCCCCGCTTTCGGGCCAAACTCGCGGAGGTTCTGGCGGAGCCGCTGCGCCGTGCAGCGGGCCGCAGATTGGTGTGTGACGCCGAAGTTGAACCCATTGGCATGCTTCCCGCAGTGGTCCGGGAGGTGGATCGGCTGGGGCCGTTCGGCATGGGCAATCCTGAGCCAATGTTCCTGCTTCGCCGGCTCCATATCAGCTCGGTTCGGATGGTGGGGAACAACCATTTGAAACTGATGCTGCGCGGCGCCCGGGGGCCGGCGTTGACCGCCTTTGGTTACGGCATGGGCGCGTTCCGTGAATTACCCCTGGCCGGCCCTGTCGATCTTGCGTGCAGCCTGGAAATCAATAGCTGGAATGGCACGGAAGGCGTGCAGCTTCGGCTCAAGGATTTGCGGGCGAGTCTCGTCGCTGAGGAGGTCGCAGCGTGCTGACCACGGCCATCGGCATTGAGCAGCTGATCGAGAAGGTCCGGCGTTATAACCCCGACGCCCAGGTGGAACTGATTCGCCGGGCGTACGACTTCTCGGCGCAGGCGCATGAGGGACAGCTCCGCCGTTCCGGGGAGCCGTACCTGGCGCATCCCCTTGCCGTGGCCGAAATTCTCACCGCCCTCAGGTTGGATGTGCCGGCGATTGTCGCGGGTCTCATGCATGACACCATTGAGGACACCATCCGGACGCGGGCCCAGATCGAAGAAGAATTCGGTAAGGATATTGCGCGGTTGGTGGAAGGGGTCACGAAGATCGGGAAGATCCATTTCAAGAGCTATGAGGAGACGCAGGCGGAAAACTTCCGCAAGATGCTGATCTCCATGGCCGATGACATCCGGGTGATCCTGATCAAGCTTGCTGACCGCCTCCACAACATGCGCACGATCGAGCATCTCGATCTCACCCAACAAAAAAAGATCGCCCAGGAAACAATCGAAATCTACGCGCCCTTGGCGAACCGGCTGGGAATCGGGTGGATGCGCTCAGAACTCGAAGACCTCTGTTTCAAGACCCTCAAGCCGGATGCGTACGCCGCGCTCGCGGACCGCGTGGCGAAGCGCCTTGAGGAGCGCGAGGAGTACATCCGTGAAGTGACCGGCATCGTGAAGGCGAAGCTCGCCGAGCATGGACTGGCCGGCGAAGTGGCGGGCCGCCCCAAACATCTCTATTCCGTCTATCAGAAGATGGAGGCGCAGGAGATCTCCTTCGAGGAGATCTACGATCTCACGGCCGTCCGGGTGATCACCGACACACAGATGAATTGCTACGCCATCATGGGGTTGATTCATTCCTTGTGGCGCCCGGTCCCCGGCCGGTTCAAGGATTACATCGGCGTGCCGAAGTCCAACCACTATCAATCGCTGCACACGACCGTCGCCGGTCCCAAGGGCGAGCACGTGGAGTTTCAGATCCGTACCCGCGATATGCATCGAGTGGCCGAGGAAGGCATCGCCGCGCACTGGACCTATAAGGAACGCGGCGAGATCGACGAGCGCGACAAACTGGTGTTCACCTGGCTGCGCCAGCTCCTCGAGTCGGAGCAGGACCTGGCCGACAACCGTCAGTTCATGGAGTCGGTCAAGCTGAATCTCTATTCCGACGTGGTCTACGTGTTCACGCCAAAAGGC
>VBON01000109.1 GCA_005877525.1 Nitrospirota bacterium | reverse complement strand
ATGGTTATAAAATCTGATCCTACGCTGCATATCGAGCAATACGATATTGTCATGCTTTGAAAAGAAGAGATGTTGTAACGGGAGCTGGAGGATCGGGCCCTAGCCTTTCCCTTGGCCTCCTCTGGTAGCCTCTTGACGGAACACCGGGCCCTTGGCTATCGTGAGGAGTAGCCGCCCAGGATCTTCGCATTCCGGTTCAGAGCAGGTCGATGACGAAACCGAGCGGGTTCAGCGCTCAGGAAGGGCATCACGTCGCTCAAATACATGACGACCATTGAAATCTCAGATGTTCGGTATCCCGTGTTGCTGCGCAATATCACTGATCCACCGCCGGTCCTCTATGTCGACGGCGAGTTGGAACCCGTGGATGTACAAGCCGTCGCCATCGTTGGCTCGCGCCATGCCACACTCTATGGGATTCGCATCGCCCGAACGCTGGCTGAGCAACTGAGCCGCCTCGGGTTTACCATTGTCAGCGGGATGGCGCGCGGCATCGACCGGGTGGCTCATGAAGGAGCACTCGCAGCCGGCGGGCGAACCCTCGCCGTGCTGGGATGCGGCCTGGACGTCGCCTATCCTCCTGACCATACGCAGCTCCGGGCACAGGTTGCGGAGGCTGGGGCGCTACTTACCGAATTTCCCCTTGGATCGCCGCCCCTCGCAGCACATTTTCCCCGCCGCAACCGCATTCTCAGTGGTCTCTCGCTGGGTGTCGTCGTGGTCGAAGCGGCGGAAGGTAGCGGCTCGTTGATTACTGCCAAACTTGCCGCGGAACAAGGCCGCGAGGTATTCGCCGTGCCGGGACCAATCGATGCTCCGACGAGCCGCGGAACGCATGGTCTCCTCAAGCAAGGCGCGAAATTGACCGAAACAGTAGATGACATTCTTGATGAGCTGTTACCGCAACTGGAGCAACCGATCATTAGAACGCGACTCAGCCAAGACTTCATCGCTGCAGAAGCCGCAGGCGCTAGAACGCGACTCAGCCAAGACTTCGAGCTATCGCACCCGCCCGCCCCGGCTCCGCCGAGACGGAGCCTTTTCCCAGGGTCAGGCCCAGGGGCGCCAGAGCGTCGTCCGAGCTCGTATGAACCGGCCGATCTCTCGCCAGAGGAGGAGAAGGTGTATGCTGTGGTCAGTTGCGAACCACAAAGCATCGATGAATTATCGGAGCGGGCGGCCTTAGCATCATCGAGGGTTGCCTGCGCGCTCCTTTCACTGGAACTCAAAGACGCGGTCCGTCAGGCTCCCGGACAGCGCTATCACCGGTCAATATAAATTGGATTGCTATGGCTAAATCTCTAATCATCGTCGAATCCCCCGCGAAAGCGCGCACCATCACCAAATACCTCGGCCGGGGTTATACCGTGATGGCGTCCATCGGCCACATCAAGGACCTCCCGACGAGCAAACTCGGCGTCGACCTCGAACATGACTTCAAGCCGCAGTATGTGACGATCAAGGGCAAAGCACAGGTGCTGGCGGATATTAAAAAGAAAGCGCTGGCGGCCGACAAGGTCTATCTGGCTCCCGACCCCGACCGCGAAGGCGAAGCGATCGCCTGGCATATCGCCGAAGAGATCAATGGCACGTCGAAAGGCAAGGCCGCCAAAGGCAAAAACCGGAAGGTCTTTCGCGTGTTGTTTAACGAGATCACGCAGACAGCCGTCAAGCGGGCATTGCTGTCGCCGGGTGATATCGACATGAACCTGGTGAACGCGCAACAGGCCCGTCGGGTGCTGGACCGGATCGTGGGCTATCAGGGCAGCCAACTGCTCTGGAAGAAAGTACGCCGGGGCTTGAGCATGGGACGGGTCCAGTCGGTCGCACTCATGCTGATTTGCGACCGCGAAAGCGAGCGCGAAGCGTTCCGCTCCGAAGAATACTGGTCAATTACAGCAACCCTCGCCGGGGCACAACCTCCGCCTTTCGATGCGAAGCTGCACAGCGTGAACGGCCAGGAGGCGGTGCTTCCGTCCGAAACGGAAGCGACCCGGATCGTCCAGGACATCCAAGGCAAAGGCTTTGTGGTCCAGACCATTGAGCGCAAGGAGAAGCGGCGCAATCCGGTTGCCCCGTTCATCACCAGCCGCCTGCAACAAGACGCGGCGCGCAAGCTGCGTTTCAGCTCGAAGAAAACCATGATGCTCGCGCAACAACTCTACGAGGGCATGGAAATCGGCAAAGAAGGGCCGGTCGGACTGATCACCTACATGCGCACAGACTCCACGCGTATCTCCGATGAAGCGGCGGAGGAAGCCCGACAGGTTATTCGCGAGCGTTTCGGCGACAACTACCTTCCCAGTACGCGAAATGTGTACAAGAACCAAAAGGCCGCGCAGGAGGCCCACGAGGCGATTCGTCCGACGTCCGCGCATCGGGATCCGGCATCGGTCAAGCAGTATCTCGACCGTGATCACTACCAACTGTACAAGCTGATCTGGAACCGGTTCATTGCCTCCCAAATGGTCCCCGCGGTGCTGGAAGTCACCCGCGTGGACTGCGTTCCACAGGGTACCCAGAACCAATATCTCTTCCGCGCGACCGGGACGGTCGTCAAGTTCGCCGGCCACACGGCGGTCTATCAAGAAGCCAAGGACGCGGAGACTGCGAAAACTCCCAAGACCGACCAGGACATCGAGGACGAGAACGAGCGACAACTGCCGGTCCTGAGCGATGGAGAGCGGTTGCGACTCATTGCCCAGGAAGGCCAGGCCGTTCCGGGGATTTCTCCGAAGCAGCATTTCACCCAGCCGCCCCCGCGATACAACGAGGCGTTGTTGATTCGCGAACTGGAAGAAAAAGGCATCGGCCGGCCATCAACCTATGCCTCCATCACCTCGACGATTCAGGAGCGCCGGTACGTCGAAAAGCAGGAAGGGCGGTTCGTGCCGACCGAGACCGGACGGACCGTGAACGACTACCTGGTCAAAGGCTTCCCAGATATCATGAACGTTGATTTCACCTCCCAAATGGAAAAAGAACTCGATGAGGTAGAAGAAGGCGAGAAACCCTGGGTCACGGCCGTCCGCGATTTCTATGGGCCATTCAGCAAGGACATGGCCAAGGCGAAGGACATTCCAGGGCCGAAAGATATCATTCAGCCACCGACGAATATCCCGTGCGAAAAATGCGGGCGGATGATGGAAATTAAATGGGGACGGAACGGCAAATTTCTGGCCTGCCCGGGCTATCAGGACGACCCGCCGTGCAAGAACACACAAAACTTTGAAAAGCTGCCCGATGGGACGTTCAAGATCGTGGCGAAGCAGGAAATCACCACCGACGAGAAATGCGAGAAATGCGGCTCGCCGATGGTGATCAAGACGGGCCGCTTCGGCCAGT
>VBON01000111.1 GCA_005877525.1 Nitrospirota bacterium | reverse complement strand
ATCCGTAATGGAACGCCATGGCTGAGGTCGAACTGCCGAATCTGGAAGAACTCGAAGAGAAGAAAAGTAAGCGCTTTACGCGAGGCGTGGCGCTGACGACGGCAATCTACGCGGTTGTCCTGGCCATCGCCTCCCTCGGCGGCAATAACGCCATGAAAGAGATGCTGCTCGCGCAGCAACAGGCGAGCGATATGTGGGCCCACTATCAAGCCAAGAGCATCAGAGAAAACCAAGTACGAGTCCAAAAGATGCGACTGGATGCGGACCTGGTCGAACGTGGTGCCGATATGAAGTCGGCCGGCCGGAAGAAATTAGAAGGGCTGCTGAGCGACTACGTGGACCAGGAACGCCACTTTAATCAGGATAAAAAAGACATCGAGAAGAATGCCAAGGCCCTGGAGCACGAACGAGACGTGTACCGCACCAGAGATCCCTACTTCGACTACGGCGAGGCGCTCCTTCAAATCGGAATTGTCCTGGCCTCCATCGCGATCCTCTCAAGCTCCGTCCCGGTGTTTGTGCTCAGCATGGTCATGGCGGTAGCTGGGGCTGTATTCACGCTTAATGGCTTTTTCCTCTTCTTTAAGCTACCGGGACTGCATCTGACCCATTAGCGAGGATCCGCAGAAACAGGACTGGCCCAAAACCGTGGAGCTTGCCCTCCACCGTTCTGAGCCAGGTGATCACCGGTCCTAGGTTGTTTCTTCGCGCCCTCAGCGGTGCAGAAACAACCCGCCAAGTAGCTTGATCATTTGCTGTGCGCTGGTTTCCTGAATCTCCAAGCCGTCAGTCCGGCCAATCCCGTCCCCATCAACAATAGCGTTGCAGGTTCCGGAACAGCCCCAACGGGCGGCCCTCCATCACCGGGCGGCGTTACCACAGGAACTCCTGCGACAATGTCAAACCAGATGTGGTGATTGTTCACCACGCCTGAAATTCCGGCTACGATGGATCCGTCAAGCACCTCCCCATTTGCCAAACCATCGCCGAACCCGACGGCAGCCGGCGTTCCACCAAAACCACCTGAGCCACCACTGGCATCGCCGGTTTCCCATTGCATGCCCTTGTAGAAAAACCCGATGGCGCCCTCTCCGGCCGGGATCGTAAAGCCCGGCCCGCGGAGCACAAGCTGAAAACTGTTCAGCTTGTCGGCGTTATTCCCAAAGTAACCGACTTGGTCCCAGGTCACAATTATCTCGTTCGCGATATTGGTCCTTAGATGAGTGACGCCGCTGAGGAGATTTCGAGTGTCCACATCGGCAAAGAACGGGGAAATGATGGGCTGAGGAGCTCCCTGGGGTCCGTTCGGTGTAAAGTCTGAGATGCCTGCATTAAAGCTGATATTACCATTGTTATTTACGAAATATTGAGTCTGATTCGTGCCAAAAAAGTTGAGCGTGAAGCCTAAGCTCTTGGGGCCGCTGAAGCCATCGTCATTACGTCCAGTAAGGTCTCCTATTCCAGGAGCGCTGCCGCCGCCAGTCATCACAACGATATCGCCGATTCCTCCGCCGATACTATCCGTGTAGTACGTCGTCGAAGGGATCAAGGCGCTCTGTGGAATCGTTGTTACTACCGCTTCAGCCGTCCCGATTGTCAGGCTGAGCACTAGCGCACACATTCCCCAAGCCCATCCTAAGCGCCGATTCCATATCTCAGTCATAGCAATTCTCCTCACAATCGTTGATTTTTCAGAGAACCATCCCCGTTCGAGTCCGCACCTTCGCCTTGGGTATACGTAGAAGGGGCTCTCTGAGGCCAATGCACTGCACAAAAAATGCCAGATTGTAATGCCTTGATAAATCTATGAACCGAAGGCAGTGTTGTGGGGAAAGCTTCTAAGGGTGTCGGCTTTGCTTTCAGTTATTAAAAGAGACAGTAATGAGACTCGTAACTGTATATAAGATTTGGCATCTAAAATTATCTTTATTTTGACTATACTTAGCGGAATAAACCCATCAAACTCAGCCTTATTTTACCCACCTAAAGTCCTGTTAAATTCCCTGACAGCTGAGTATTGATCGCAATGGCAAATGACGAACCAGCCTGGGGAGCCTAAGGGACTTTAGAGCGGCGAAAGCCAGTCTGCGTGCTTCTTATCACGGCCACGAACAACGTCAAAGAAGGCCGTCTGCAGGTCCTTAGTGACCGGGCCCGGTGTGCTTGATCCGATCTTCCGGTCGTCCAATTCGCGGATGGGGGTCAGTTCAGCGGCCGTCCCGGTCATGAACACTTCGTCCGCGATATAGAGCTCGTCCCGGGTAAAGCGCTCCTCTACGACGGTCAGACCCCGCTCGCGAGCGAGCTGCATGATCGAATTGCGGGTAATCCCCTCGAGGATAGAGGTCAGCGGAGTGGTCTTGAGGACGCCATTTCGCACCATGAAAATATTCTCTCCGGTCCCTTCAGACACGTACCCCTCGGGGTCTAGCAGGATTGCCTCGTCATAGCCCCCGGCTTTGACCTCACGCTTGGCCAGGATGGAGTTGACGTAATAGCCGGAGATCTTGGCCCTGGTCATGCTGACGTTGACGTGGTGACGCGTGAAAGAAGAGACCTTCGCCCGGATGCCGTGTTTCAGGCCCTCCTCACCAAGGTACGCGCCCCAGGGCCACGCGACGATCGTCACGCGGACCGGATTGTCCGGACAGTAGAGGCCCATGTCGCCGTTGCCGATAAAGACCAGCGGCCGGATGTAACACTCTTCCAACCTGTTGGCGCTCACTGTTTCACGAATGGCATCGGCGATCTCCTTCTTCCCGAAGGGAATCGTCATCAGGGTGATGTGACACGACGCGAACAATCGGTCTACATGTTCATTGAGGCGGAAGATTGCCGAGCCTCGCTCGCCTTTATAGCAGCGGATCCCTTCGAATGCGGCGAGCCCATAGTGAAGACTGTAGGTGAGGACGTGTACCTGGGCATCCTTCCAGGGAACAAGCTTGCCGTCCAGCCAGATCTTTTCGGATTCCTGAACCGCCACGTGCACTCACCCCGCTCCCTCCCTCCTCATTACACAGGAGGGCAACACTCGCGAATATAACAGCGCCTCTAGGGCAAGTCAAACAAACGGCGCGCTCTTCGCTATATCTTTCCCTTGGTTTGCTGCCGGAACCGATGTGGCCTTCCGATGAGATAGGTCGCGAATTCGCGGGCGCCCCGCATGCGCTGTTCGATCGAAGACGATTTCATCCGCTCGCTTTGGAGATGTTGCTCAAATCCTTTGAGCCGCTCTTCGAGAAACTCTTCAAACGGCGGTTTCGGAAATGGCAACTTCATGCTCAGTCCACGCTTGGCCATGACGATCACGCTCCCCTACGGTCCGAAGCTTTGCAAGTCTACGATGAACCTCCAACCAAATTGTAGCGAAAAAATGATAGGCAGCAGTTCGCGACGTGCTTCATCTTCCGCGCTTTCTTGACATCTTTTGAGCCCCTGTGTTAAAAAAGTGCTTCCCTCGGTCCAGTCACAACGGAGCCAAAGGTCATGTACGCGATTGTCGTAACCGGCGGAAAGCAGTATCGCGCCGCCCAAGGCGAGATTCTCCAGATAGAGCGCCTGGACGGAGACGTGGGGTCGACCGTCACCCTGAACCGAGTCCTCTTGGTCTCGGGTGATAGCGGCACAAAGTTTGGCATGCCGGCAGTCGCAAAGGCCACCGTGACCGGCGAGATCGTGGAACAGGGCCGGTCGCGGACGGTCACTGTTTTTAAGAAAAAGCGCCGGAAGAATTACCGCCGCACCAAAGGACACCGGCAATCGTTCACCAAGGTTCGGATTACCGGCATTTCAGGGGTTTAAGCTATGGCACACAAAAAAGGGCAGGGTTCATGCAGGAATGGTCGGGACAGCAATCCACAGTACCTCGGCGTTAAAGCCTACGGCGGCGAAGTGATCTCTGGAGGCAGCATCATTGTCCGCCAACGCGGGACCAAGTTTCATGTCGGATTTAACGTCGGCAAAGGCAAGGACGATACGCTCTTCGCGAAGATCACTGGGACGGTGAAGTTCGAGGGACCCAA
>VBON01000110.1 GCA_005877525.1 Nitrospirota bacterium | reverse complement strand
CGTCGAATCCCTCCTGGCCAAATTGAAGGCCTGACGTGCCGCTCTTCAGAGACGACGATCCCGGGTCCAGCTTCCATGAGTTCCTTCTAAGCAATCGACCTGAACAACGCCCGTTACCCAACCCCGGCCCTTCATCCGGGGCGGCTCCCGCGCCGTTCTCGATCGGCATGCCGCCGATCCCGCATGGCACGACGATTCTCGCCGTCCGGTTCAGGGGCGGAGTCCTTATGGCCGGTGACCGGCAGGCGACCGAGGGCTTTCAGGTTTCGTCTCGTAGAATTGACAAGGTGTTCCGGACCGATCAGCACTCCGCTATTGCCATCGCGGGGGCCGCGGGGCCCGCCATTGAACTCGCCCGCCTGTTCCAGATTGAATTAGAGCACTACGAGAAACTCGAAGGTGATATTCTCTCTTGCGAGGGAAAGGCGAATAAACTAGCGCAGATGGTGCGCAGCAATCTCCCCATGGCCTTTCAAGGTTTGGTCGTGGTACCGATTTTCGGCGGGTACGATTTGAAGCGCCGGGAGGGGCGGATCTTTAAGTACGATGTGACCGGCGGGCGCTATGAAGAAATCGAGTACTATGCCGTCGGGTCCGGCGGCAAGGACGCGCGGGACACCATGAAGCTTCGGTATCGACGGGACCTGCCAGCCACCGAGGCCCTGAAGATCGCCGTCGAAGCCCTGTATAATGCGGCGGAAGAGGATGTGGGCACAGGAGGTCCGGATTTGATCCGCGGAATCTATCCCACTATCAAGATGATCCCTGAGGAGGGCGTCCGCGATCTGGAAGAATCGCAGATCGCGGAGGCATGTCGGGTGTTGATTGCGAGCCGCCGGGAGAAGGCGTAGCCGTGGCGCTACCGTACTACGTGTCCCCCGAGCAGATGATGGCCGACAAGGCCGAGTATGCCAAGAAGGGCATCGCCAAGGGGCGATCCATCGTTGCGATGGAACACGCCGATGGCATTCTGCTCGTCGCGGACAATCCCAGCGCCTCATTGCACAAGATTTCGGAGATGTACGACCGCATCGCTTTTGCAGGGGCCGGCAAGTACAATGAGTATGAGATCCTGCGCAAAGCCGGGATTCGTCACGCGGACCTGAAGGGGTATATGTACAGCCGGGAGGACGTCACCGCCAAATCACTCGCGAATGCGTACTCGCAGACGATCGGTTCTATCTTCAGTACGGATCCGAAGCCATTGGAAGTGGAAATTCTGGTTGTCGAAGTAGGGGAGGGGGAAAAGCCCAATGAGATTTACCGCATCTCCTACGACGGGAGCATCATCGATGAGCGCGGCGTGGCGGTCGTGGGAGGCAAGTCGGAAAATCTTCTCACGTTTTTTAAGGGCCGGTCGACGGCTTCAAGCATGTCTCTAGCGGATGCCTTCAAGCTGAGCGTTGAAGCCTTGGACAGCGTGACCAATCAAAAATTAGCACCCGAAGGGCTTGAAGTTGCGGTGCTGGAGCGCGGCCGCCAGGGTCGGACCTTCAGGCGGATTCCTTCCTCGGAGCTGCGAACGCTCCTTTCGTCATGAAGCCGCGCATCTTCGGCCTTGAGAACGAATACGGCCTGATCTTCTCGCCGAACGGGCGGATCTATCTGCCGATCGAAAAAGTTCTCGGCTATATCTTCGAAGGCCTCATCCCCAATAGCTGGCCGTCGAACGCCTTCCTGGTGAATGGTGCCCGGTTCTATCAGGACACCGGCTGCCATCCCGAATATTCTACCCCGGAGTGTGACAACATCGAAGATCTGGTGATCCACGACAAGGCGGGTGAGCGCTTGCTCGAAGCGTGCCTGCCGGCCGCCGAGGAGCGCTTGCGCGAAGAAGGCCTCTCCGGGGAGATCTATATCTTCAAGAACAACACCGATTCGCTCGGCAACACCTACGGCTGTCACGAGAATTTTTTGATGCGGCGGGACGTGGACTTTTGGAAAGTCACCGAACAGTTGATCCCCTTCTTTGTCACCCGGCAGGTATTCGCGGGTGCGGGCAAGGTGTTGAAGCTGTCCGGCAAGACCCAGCTCTGCCTGTCCCAGCGGGCACAGCACATTCACGAGAAGACCTCGTCCTCGACGACTTCCTCGCGCAGCATTATCAACACCCGCGACGAGCCGCACGCCGACGCCGAAAAGTATCGGCGTCTGCACATCATCGTGGGTGACTCGAACATGTCCGAAGTAGCCACCTACCTGAAGGTCGGCACCGCGGCGCTCGTATTGTCGATGATCGAAGACGGCTTTACGGTCAACGGGATTGAACTCGACGATCCGGTGAAGGCCATCCGGGAGATCGCGCGGGACACCAGCCTCAAGAAAAAAATCAAGCTGGAAGACGGACGTGAAATGACCGCGATCGAGATCCAGCGGGTCTATCTTGAGCGGGCGATGGAATATCTCTGGTCCACCGAAGAGGATGCCGTGGAAGCGGATGTGGTGCGTCGGTGGTCCTGGGTGCTCGATCGCCTGGAAGAGGATCCCATGCAGCTCTGCCACGAGGTGGATTGGGTTATTAAAAAGCAGTTGATGCAGCAGTATATGGATCGCAAAGGGTGCGGCTGGGACGACCCTCGGATCATGCTGATGGACCTGCAGTATCACGACGTAAAACGCTCGCGCGGGTTGTACTATCTGCTCGAAAAACGCGACCTCGTGGAGAAACTGGTGCCCGAAGAGAATGTCCAGCGAGCGATGACGTCGCCGCCGCAGACGACGCGGGCAAAGGTACGCGGCGATTTTATTCGCTTTGCCCGGGCGAAGAACCGATCCTACACCGTGGACTGGACCTATCTCAAACTGAACGGCTATTGGGAAGAAACCATCCTGTGCATGGATCCGTTCAGCGCCACGAACCGCCGGGTGGAGGAGCTGCTCTCCCAGGTCGGGGGACAGCGCGCCTTCCGTTAATCGATATGCTCCATTATCCGGGCTCGCTTCACGTGACCCGTGACCCTCTGCTCCCACTGGTAGTGGCCCTGCTGCTGTCCGTTGTCGGAAGCTCCTTCGGAGTATATGCTGAAACCCCTTCTGCTGACCGTGCCGCAACGAGCACCGAAGCGGGCTCGCCGCTCCTGTTAAAAGCGAAGCAGGGCCAAATCATCTATTTGAAATTGCAGGTCGAAGGTCAGCCTGTTTCCGTCACGGGCACCTTCCGCGACCGGCGGGTACCGTTCTTTCCCGTGCAGGATTCAGAGTTTGGAGCACTGGTCGGCATCGATATGACCGATCAGGCAAAAGTCGGTGAACTAATGGCAGAGATTACCTACCCGGACCGCACAAGCGAACGACGCATTCACGTGAGGGTGGTACACGAAGATTTCGGCGAACAGCGCATGACGTTACCGAAGGACAAAGTCGATCTGGACGCCGCGTCGTTGCAACGAAATGCGTTAGAGCAAGAAAAGGTCAAGGCGGTGTTCGCTGCCTTCACTTCAGAGCGTCTGTGGTCCCAAGCCTTCATCGTTCCGGTTGACGGCATACCGATGGGCGCCTTCGGGAGGAAACGCTTCCTGAATGGCCAACCCCGCAACCAGCATAGCGGCGAGGACATTAGTGCGGCGCTAGGGACTCCGGTCAAGGCGTCGAATGCGGGCCTCGTCAAGATGGTCGACGACCACTTCTTCAGCGGGCTGGGTGTGATTCTCGATCACGGGCTCGGTCTCTATACGATGTACTTCCACCTGGATTCGGCGAAGGTCAAGGAGGGAGAGCGAGTGGCACGCGGCCAGATCATCGGGACGGTCGGACAATCAGGACGCGCCACTGGCCCGCATCTGCATTGGGGGGCGTGGCTGAACGGCTCTCGGGTCAATCCCTTCTCGCTGATCAAGCTGCCGATCGAGCCATAGCGCGGGTCCTGTCGCCGAGCCACCCTGACGTGCTCACGCTCCGCTCAGAAGCAAGCAAGTCGCGCTCCGCTCCGCCAGGGTCCCGCTCGGCGTCCAATTCTGGCCTAGCCTTTCGGGTGAACAGAGGAGCCAGTCCTCTTTTCTATTACACGTTGGTGGAGATGCTACCGGAGGGGGTCTTATTGAGCACGGCGCAGGCCGCCTGTG
>VBON01000113.1:1438-5977 GCA_005877525.1 Nitrospirota bacterium | reverse complement strand
GTTCACCTGTTCCTCAAGCCCCAAATACTCGTGCCCGGTCGTCTCACACCACGCCGGCATGTCTTTTTTGATGCCTTCATCATCCGAAATAACGTCCAAGATCTGACCTACCGTAAGGTCCTTGATCTTCTTTGAGGTCTTGATGATGGGCATGGGGCAGAACAAACCCAAAGTATCGAGTACCACGTCTTTTTGCATGGAGACACTTTCTAAATGAACAGATTCACTTGGGCGTCTTTTGCTTCCGCGAGATACGTCGAGACACCGGCCAGTTGATCCACCCCTTCTACCAGAGTATCTTTGGTGATGCCCATGAGACCCAGCGTGGTGGTACACGCAATAAAGGTGACGCCCAGATCCTTGGCCACCTCCATTAATTCCGGGACGTCCGGCATACGGTGCTGCTGCATCACGCGCTTCATCATCCGAGTACCTAGGCCCCAGAAGTGAAACCGCGACAACGGCAATCTATCGGCGCCTCCCTTATTCAGAACCCCGAACATCCGGCGCAACCAGTCGCTGGCCCTGCTACTCGACCCTGTACGTCTGAGAGCGTTTAGTCCCCAGAAGGTGAAAAACATCGTCACGCGCATTCCCATTGCAGCGGCTCCTGTGGCAATAATGAGAGCCGCCATGACGCGGTCCATATCGCCGCTGAGAACCACGAGCGTGACCCGTTCAGGTTTCTTCTCTGCCAGGCCCACCAGGGTCGCTTGGGGGTCCAGTTTCGCTGTCAGGACCGTAGACATTCAGCCTCCAAAGATAATCGGGGAGGCCGGCTTGACCCGTAACCTCCCCGATTCCCCTCTAGCATCGCAACCCTACTTTCATACGTATGTTTACAATTTGTCAAGTTTTAGACTTATCTTAATACACTAATACAATCAATGCGTTATGCATCAAAATGCTCCTCTCAGGCTGTCCCGGACAACCGCGCAGGAGGTCTCCCTAACTTGGATGATTCGGATCTGGCTTGGAGAAACGCCATCAGTCGTCGACATACCGATCATCAATCCGCTCAGTAACGATTTCTTTCCATTCGGACTGCCCGCGGCGCAGAAGGGCATATCCCTCCTTGCGGATTCGCTCTGCCTTTTCAGCAATGATCCCGGCAGGCACTCGATATTCCTGTAGTACCAAGCAGAAGATCTCGATGGAAGTTTCAAATTCTTCGGGGACCACCTGATCCGCTCCTGATGCACGCAGATCATCGATTTCGCGAAGATAGCGCGTGCGGGAAATAATATGAATCCTGAGATTCATCTCACGGGCCACTTTAATTGCCCGACGAGTCGCCAGGGGATCAGAAATCGCCAAGACCAGGGCCCGTGCCTCCTGGATTCCCAACCGCCGGAGAGTTTGAGGATGGGTCACATCTCCGAAGTAGATGGGGACCCCTTTTTTCTGCTCGTGGCGCACCGCATCGCCGTCCATCTCGACAATGACGAATGGGATCTCGGTTTCTCGCAGCACCTTCGCCAGGTTACGCCCATTAATCCCATAGCCGGCGATGATGGTATGGTCCCTCAGACGAACGGGCGGCTCCTCAACAAGGCCCGAAGGTCGCGTCCAGTGATGAAGGCGCTGAATGGCTTCTGCGCGGCGAGCGATCCGGGGTGCGATTTCTATCAGAAAAGGCGTCAGCAGCAGTGTGAGCACCGATACCGCGAGAAATAGCTGAAAAGAATCGAGCGACAGCAGCCCTACGTCCTTCCCCACTTTCGAAAGAATGAAGGAAAACTCCCCGACCTGCGCCAGGGCCATCCCCATCAAGATTGCCGGCCGCCAGGCATAACCGCTGGCGATAGCCGCCCCCGCAGCCGTCAGGGATTTTCCGATGACCATCACGAGGACCAAGCTGGTTACCAGTACGGGGTGAGCGAGCAACACTCGGAAGTTGAAGAGCATCCCGATCGCTATGAAGAACAGACTGTTGAAGCCGTAGCGGAACGGAAGGACCTCGGCCATCGCTTGGTGGCTGTATTCCGATTCTGAAAGGATAAGGCCGGCGATAAACGCGCCCAAGGCCAGGGAAAGCCCCGCGAGCGAACTGAGCCAAGCGATACCTAGACAAATCAGGACGATCGTGATCAGAAACAGTTCCCGACTCCGGCTCCTGACAACCCTTTCCAGAATCCAGGGCACGAGGAACCGGGCGGTAATCAGGATCACCGTTACCAATATGATGGCCTTGCCCAGAGACCACACTACCGACGCTGCGCTTCCGCCTTGATGAGCGAGTACCGGCGTCAGCAGCATCATCGGGAGTACCGCAAAATCCTGCACGATGAGGATCCCGGTACTTAGCCGGCCATGGGGAGAGTTCATCTCCCCGCGATCGGCGATCATCTTCAGGACGATTGCCGTGCTGCTCATAGCCGTCAGGAATCCCCAGAAGATTCCTTGATTCAACTGCAGGCCGAAGGCCAACCCGGCTGCTGCAGAGAGCGCAATCGTGGATCCAATCTGAAGAAGCCCGCTTCCCAAAACGGCGCGCAGGGACGGGACGTGAGCCAGTGAGAATTCGACGCCGATGGTGAACAGGAGCAGTACGACTCCGATCTCGGCAAACACGTCCACATGGGAAACGTCCTGCACGAAATCCAGGCCGTACGGACCGACCATTGCCCCTGCAACCACGAAGCCCACGACAGCGGGCAGCCCCAATTTAACGAAAAAATACACAACTACGATTGAGACGCTGAATAGGACGACGAGATCGCGGAGAAAGGCGATTTCAGACATTGTGGATTCCAGGGGGCTTTGTACTAGCTATACACAGCCCCAGTACGACTGGGAACTCTAGACCCCACCCTCACGAAAAGCACGAAAGTCCGCTACGGCTCGTCCTCGTCGTGCGGGGCGCTATCTTCCAGGTCAGTGCCCCCAGAAGCAAAGCCCGCATCGACTTTCCGGGCGAACGTGAGAAACCCACTGTGCGCCACCATACGATGATCAGGACGAACGCTGCGCCCCTCGATGTTCCACGTCCGGAGCAGGGTTTCGAAGGTTTGAATCATGGAAAATACGGCGACGCGATTAAGGGCTTCTACGGTCTGCATGACTTGGGGAATGGTCGGCACGTAGCTGAGGTAGATGCCGCCCGAGCGCAGGGCGGTGGAGGCATGGGGTACCACACGCCAGGGTTCAGGGAGGTCGAGAATGAGGCGATCCAGTTCCCTTTCCTCAATTCCTTCATACACATCTTTCTGTCGAACAGTCAAATTACGGCTCGGTCCCAAATATCGCTCGATGTTCTTCATCGCTGTTTGAGCAAAGTCTTCCCGGGCTTCATAGCTGAAGATATGGCCCCGGTCTCCCACGGCCCGCAACAACGCCATGGTTAACGCGCCTGACCCCGTGCCGGCCTCGAAGACCCTGGCACCGGGGTAAATGTCCGCCCATTGGACGATCACTCCCAAATCCTTCGGGTAAATCACCTGGGCGCCGCGTGGCATCTTCAGCACATATTCCGACAGCGTCGGGCGCAATGCCAAAAGCCTGCGCCCGCGAGACAGCGTCACGAGCATCCCGTCCGGTTTTCCGATCAGGAGATCATGGGCGATGGTCTCTCCGCTCAATTGAAATACATCACCTGCTTTAAGAGTCAGCGCATATTGGCGATTTTTGCGATCGACCAAATGAATACGCTCGCCTTCTTGGAGGACCGTCATGGGTCTTTCCCGGTTCGAAGGGCGAGGGTCAACTCGGTTTAATCGGGCCGCAGGCGTTCTCGCCGAAGACAATCAACGTGCGGCGAACCAGCGCGTGGCAGTGAGGGCACGGAAAGCGGAACGTCTTTTCATCAAGCCATTCCACGGACTCGTCTTTCACCCACATTAGTTTCCCGCAATAGGGGCAGGGTTTTACGGGCAGCGGCATCCGTCCCTCTCGTCACTGTTCTCCAGCATCATAGATTGACTCCGGCCGATCATACTGTTTGAGCCCGCGCCATCATGCGGCAGTATCCACAGATCTCGCTCGTGGTTGGCTGGCTGCATTTCAAACACGGCTGAAGGATCGCGCGATCGTTTTCGGCCATTGAGAGCCGCTGCCGAGATCCTTTTTTTTGCATGACAAGAAATCCCCAGTAGAACATTTGCTTCGTTCCGGGCGACTCATGTTCCAATCGGTTCAACACGTCCTTGTAGAGCAGCATTTTGGCGCCCTTGGCATTGGGGCACTCCTCCACGATGTAGTCCAGCCGATTCACGATCGCGTATGCTGCGACCTCCCGTTCGGCCACACGAAAGAGCGGCTTCACCTTCTTCGCAAAGCCGTCAAGCGAATCCGGCAAGGATGGCCCTTGTTTCTCAAGATAGTCGGTCTGCCAATGCAGAACATTCCCCATCAGGCGAGCAGCTTCGTCATCCAGATTGTGGCCAGTGGCCAGGACCGCATACCCCTGTTCTACTGCCGTCCGGTTAAAATGATATCGCTTGATCGTCCCACAGGTGGAACAGGCCGGTCGATGGATCCGATCGGAGAGGTCATTAATGCCGGCACCTTCTTTTTCTAGTACTTCATGTACATGGAGCG
>VBON01000113.1:0-1421 GCA_005877525.1 Nitrospirota bacterium | reverse complement strand
TACTCTCCGATGCCGAGATCCACATACAAGCCAGCGACGTCATAGCCCAGCTGATGCAAAACATCCAACAGGGTGAGACTGTCCTTGCCTCCGGAGACGGCCACCAGGACACGATCCGCCTTCGTAAACATGTCCTCTTCTTTAATAGCGCGCATGACCTGTTGCGAGACGAAATCCGTGAGGCAGGTTCCGCAAAACGCGGTATGGTGGCGCGGAATGCCAATCACGGCTTTATTCGAGCATTTACGGCAGCGCATTAATTGCACCCTCCCGCCATTCCAGCCATTACACCCACCCGTCCCGAGCCTGCAGAGACAGCTCTTTTCCCCCGAGGGATGGAGCCTTTTTCCATTACACCCGCCCAACCCTGCGTCCGCCAAGACGGCCGCTTTTCCCCTGCCCCCCGGACATCACTGGCCGGATCTCGACGCGATCATTGTCTCGAAGCGTATCATCTTCGGTGACCAGATCGTCGCCCCGAACAACCAGAACACTCTCCGGCAGCAGCGCCAGCTCCTGCAGCAGATCTTTGACACGCTTCGGTCCTGGAATGTCCAACTCACGAACCGGATGGTTGAGTAACACCTTCACAACATCTTCTCCCCATTTTCTCCCAAGCTGTGCCTCTCGATGCCTTCGGGTCGGATTCTCTGGGCTTCAAATCTCTGCATTTCGCAAGAACACGGCCGCCTCTTCCGGAAGGACCGGGTTAATGTAAAAGCCCGTGCCCCATTCGAAGCCAGCGATTTGGGTCAACTTGGGAATGATCTCAATATGCCAATGGTAAAAGTCCCCCGCCTGTTCATGCAAGGGCGAAGTGTGGAGAATAAAGTTAAATGGCGGCGATGCCAGGACGCGATCGAGCCGCCGAAGCGTGTCGGAAAAGATTCGAGCCAGTCCCTCGACTTCGAACTTCTGGATCTGCTCGAAACAGGAGGCATGCCGCTTCGGCAGGACCCAGATCTCAAAAGGAAACCGCGGAGCGAACGGAACGATCGAGAGGAACTCCCCGTTTTCGGTGACTACTCGGGTGCGATCCCCGCTCTCCTGCCGGATGATGTCGCAGTAAATGCACCGCTCCTTGTTCTGGTAGTGTTCCCGGCAGCCTTCGATTTCCGCAGCGACGTTCGTCGGAACAATGGGTAAGGCAATCAGTTGCGAATGGGGGTGCTCGAGGGTCGCGCCGGCCGCCGGTCCGTGATTTTTGAAGATGAGCACATATCGCAGCCGGAGGTCTTTTCGCAGATCCAGAATCCGATCGCGATAGGCCCAAAAGAGGTCCTCCACGCGCTTCTCCGGCAGCGTCGCGAGGGTCTGCTTATGATCGGGCGTCTCAATGAAGACTTCATGCGCGCCTACTCCGTTCATGCGGTCATAGAGTCCCATGCCCTCCCGCCCGAGGTCCCCTTCAATCTGCAGGG
>VBON01000112.1:9196-12007 GCA_005877525.1 Nitrospirota bacterium | reverse complement strand
CTTGTGACGATGGATCCTGCCTTGCGTGAGGTGGTCAAAAAAGAAGGCCTTTTGACTCGTGATTCTCGTACCAAGGAGCGAAAGAAATACGGGCAAAAAGGGGCCCGGCGACGCTTCCAATTCTCAAAACGGTAAACGGGGCGCTACTTGTTATAAGGGAAGGCCCCTCGGCCTTCCCTTTTTTTTTCTCCAGGGGAAAAAGCGACCGTCTCGGCGGGCGCAGGGCTGGGTGGGTGCAAACGGGGAATAGGGCAGTGATAAACGTAGCGATAGTTGGGGCGAGTGGTTATGTCGGCGGAGAACTTGTACGGCTTCTCCTGCGCCATCCTCATGTCCGCATTGCCGCAGTCACCTCCGAACAATCGGCGGGCAAATCGATCCGCTCATTGTTCCCGAATCTTGCGGGGCCCGACCTTTTCTATGAAGCGCTCGATCCTCAGGAAATCGCCGCTCGCGCGGACTTTGTTTTTCTCGCTCTCCCCCACACCAAATCGGCCTCCTCTGCCCCTTCGTTCCTGACAGCCGGCCGGAAAGTGATCGATCTGAGCGCCGACTTTCGGCTACAAGATCCGGCCGTGTTCGAGCGCTGGTATCACGCGAAGCATCCGTGTCCAGATCTCTTGAAGATGGCCGTCTATGGCCTGCCGGAACTTCACCGAGAGGCCATCAAATCGGCGGCTCTAGTTGCCTCTCCCGGATGTTATCCGACAGCTGCGCTCTTATCGCTCCTGCCGTTGGCAAAGGAGGGCATCTTGGGCGACCTTGTGATCATCGACGCCAAGTCCGGCATCTCCGGAGCCGGACGCACTCCCGCCCTTCCCTATCATTTTCCCGAAGCCAATGAATCGATCGAGGCGTATCAGCTCGGGGCACACCGCCACATTCCGGAAATTGAGCAGGAGCTTGGCGCCACCGTGAGCTTCACGCCGCATCTGGTGCCCATGACACGGGGAATTCTCAGTACTGCCTATGTCCGGCTTCGGGAGGCGCGTACCTCCGAGCAGCTGGCGGATCTGTACCGCGAATCATATAAGGCCGAGCCGTTCGTCCGTGTCTTGAATCCGGGACAGTCGCCGAACCCCCGGCACACCCGGGGCTCTAACTTCTGCGACGTCTCGACTTTCTGCGATCCCCGTACCGGCGTCGCCATTGTTTCTGCGGCCCTGGACAACTTGGTGAAAGGGGCCGCGGGACAAGCCATTCAGGCGATGAATCTGATGCAGGGATGGCCCGAGACGGCTGGCCTGCAGGATTCCGGATTGTATCCCTAACCAACTGGTGGCCTAATGAAGCTTGTGGAAGGCGGCATCACGGCTGTGCCCGGCATCTTCGCCGCAGGAATCTCGGCAGGAATTAAGAAGACGGCGGTCCCTGATCTGGCCTTGATTGTCTCGGAAAGTGACGCGGTCATCGCCGGCGTTCTAACACGCAACAAGGTCGCCGCCGCGCCCGTCCTTCTCGCTCGACAACGTTTGCGCGGGGGGAGGGCGCGTGCCATTCTCGCGAACAGCGGCAACGCCAATGCGTGTACCGGCCGTCCGGGAATAGCCGACGCGCGGGAAATGGCCGCCCTCGCCGCCGGCCTATTGGGATGTTCAGCAGACCATGTCTTCGTCGGATCGACCGGCGTCATCGGCCAGCCGCTCCCCATGGATCGTATCCGAGCGGCCATACCGCGGCTGGTCTCGCAGCTCAGCCGACAAGGAGGCCGCGAGGCCGCCCGAGCGATCATGACGACCGATACCACAATAAAAATGGCGGCGGCTACCGAGTCCATTGCCGGACGGCAGATCACCCTTGGAGGCATTGCCAAAGGCTCCGGAATGATTCATCCCGATATGGCCACCATGCTGGCCTATCTCGTCACCGACGCGCACATCTCCCGGGCAATGCTACAGCGTGCCCTGCGCATGGCCATGGTGCAGTCCTTCAATCGAATTCCGCTGGACGGTGACACCAGCACAAACGACATGGTCCTGTGCCTGGCTAACGGGCTGGCCGGCAATCAATCGTTCTCCACGACCGGCTCCGATGGCCGACGCTTTCAAGAGCTGCTCAACACGGTATGCCAAGACTTGGCCAAGATGATCGCTCGCGACGGCGAGGGAGCGACGAAATTTGTGACGAAATTTGTGGAACTGCGCGTCACGGGGGCTCGCACTGAGACCGACGCCCTTCGAGTGGCGAATACCGTGGCCACATCGAGTCTGGTGAAGACCGCCTGGTTTGGTCAGGACTCCAATTGGGGCCGGATCATGGCGGCGATCGGGCGCGCCGGCGTCACGATCAGAGAGAATCGAATTGCGATTTCCTATGGGGATATTCCGGTCGTACGACGGGGCATCGGTCTGGGCCAAGCGGCCGAAGTGCAGGCGAATGTGGTGCTCAGACAGCGGGAATTTACGTTAACCGTGCATTTGGGCCAGGGTCGCGCCGCGGCCACTGTCTGGACGTCTGATCTCACGCTTGACTACGTAAAGATCAATGCGTCCTATCGCTCCTGAGGAAAGACTTGCAAAAGTATTGTTATCATGTTATTTTTCAAAATCTTAGACTAGTGTTCATCGACACCTAGACAGGCCTGCGGCAGACTACTCATAATGAGCTGCAGGGATTTCACAACAATCCATTGGCGTCCGCTTCGAGCGGACAAATGGTCGGCGTGCAAGGAGCCACGAACTCCTCCCGGATGATCTTCGGAACAACGGGTACGCTGGCGAACGGAAGGGGGTGACGGTATGGGGGCGATCGCGATCAAGGAATTGCTGGAGGCCGGCGTGCATTTCGGCCATCAGGCAAGTCGCTGGAATC
>VBON01000112.1:0-9188 GCA_005877525.1 Nitrospirota bacterium | reverse complement strand
AATCTATATCATTGATCTTCAACAGACGGTCGCTCGCTTCGACGCTGCCTACGATTTCGTCCGTCGTACCGTTGCCGAAGGAGAGTCGATTTTATTCGTAGGGACCAAACGCCAAGCCCGGGAGATCGTCGAGGAAGAAGCCAAGCGCTCGCAGATGTTCTACGTCTCGGAACGCTGGCTCGGCGGAATGCTAACGAACTTTAATACGATCCGAAAGAGCATCGATAAGCTTCGCAAGATTGAAACCTCCTCGGTGGACGGCACCTATGAGCGGCTGCCCAAGAAAGAGGTCGCCCACCTGGAAAAAGAGCGCGCGCGGCTGGAGATCGTGTTGGGGGGCATCAAGGGAATGAATACGTTGCCCGGCGGTATTTTCGTGGCCGACACCCGGGGCGATCGCTTAGCCATCATGGAAGCCAATCGCCTGGGCATTCCCATTGTTGCCATCCTGGACACAAACTGCGATCCGGAGGGTATCGAGTATTTGATTCCGGGCAATGACGATGCGATTCGTTCCATCAAGTTGCTCACGTCCAAGATCGCCGACGCGGCGGTCGAAGGCATGCACTTGCGCTCACAGCGAGCCGAGGAGGACAAGCCCGGCACTCTCAGCACTGCCGAAATGCGTGATGTGCAGACAGCCGCTGCAGGCGTCTAAGGCGCCTCCACAGAAATGTTCCGTAACCTGAAGGAGTGGACGAGACATGGCAGGGGATAGCGGTTTGGTCAAAGATCTCCGGCAAAAGACGGGAGCCGGAATTATGGACTGCAAGCAGGCGCTGGTGGAAAGCGACGATGATGTGGACAAGGCGATCGACTGGCTGCGACAGAAAGGGTTGGCCTCGGCCGGCAAGAAAATGGGCCGAGCGACCAATGAAGGGGTGATTGCGTCGTACATCCACGCGGGCAGCAAGGTCGGCGTCCTGGTCGAAGTCAACTGCGAGACCGATTTCGTCGCGCGCAATGATGAATTCAAGGCTCTGGTAAAGGACATCTTGCTTCAGATCGCGGCCAACAAGGAAACCCTCTATGTCCGCCGCGAGGATGTCCCTCAAGCCGTCGTTGAAAAGGAACTCCAGATCTATCGCGGCCAGGCCAAAGAGTTGGGCAAGCCCCAAACGGCGTGGGAAAAAATCGCGGCGGGCAAGCTGGAGAAGTTCTATCAGGACACCTGCCTTGTGGAACAGCCGTTCATCAAGGATCCGAGTTTGAAGATCGCTGACATTCTGACCCAGAAGATCGCGAAGATCGGCGAGAACATCAGCGTGCGACGCTTTACCCGCTATCAACTCGGCGAGCAGGAATGAACCGTCCGGTCTACAAGCGCATCCTCCTCAAGATCAGCGGAGAAGTCCTGGCCGGCGATCAGCCATTCGGCATCGACGCGAAAATGATGGACTATATCGCCGGAGAGATCGCCGAGGCGGCGGCGATGGGCGTGGAAGTCGCGATCGTGATCGGCGGCGGCAATATCTTCCGCGGGATTTCAGCGGATGGCGGGATTGAGCGCGCCTCTGCAGATTACATGGGCATGCTGGCGACGATGCTGAACGCCTTGGCGCTCCAGAACGCGCTTGAAAAGCAAGGCGCCGTCACCCGGGTGCAATCCGCGATCGAAATGCATCAACTGGCGGAAGGCTACATTCGACGGCGCGCCATCCGGCACCTGGAAAAGAAACGGGTCGTAATTTTCGCCGCGGGCACCGGCAATCCGTACGTCTCGACCGACACCGCAGCGGCACTTCGCGGGATGGAGTTCGGCGCGGAGGTGATCCTGAAAGGGACCAAAGTGTCCGGCATCTACGACGACGATCCGATGAAAAATCCTAACGCCAAGAAGTTCGACCGCCTCCCGTTTCTCAGCGAAAAAACTGAAAGTCATGGATTCCACCGCCCTGTCGCTCTGCATGGATCACAACCTTCCGATCATCGTGTTCAACGTGAAAGAAAAGGGCAACATCAAACGGATCCTCCAAGGCGAGCGCCTCGGCACCCTGGTTCGGGACGAAGTGGGCCAGGCCTAGCTGGCAACACGTATGGCAGAATTCAAAAAAAAGGCGACCGACAAAATGGAAGGACAAGTCGAGCACCTTCGACACGAGTTCACGGGGCTGCGGACCGGGCGGGCTTCCGTAGCGTTGCTGGACCAGGTCAAGGTGGACTATTACGGGACGCCGACACCCCTCAAACAGGTCGCGACTCTCGCGACACCCGAAAGCCGGTTGATCACCGTCCAGCCATTCGAGCGGACTCTCATGAAGGACATTGAAAAGGCTATTCTGGCCTCGGGGCTGGGCCTTACCCCCACGAACGACGGCAAACTGATTCGACTGCCGATCCCGCCGTTGACCGAAGAGCGGCGCAAAGATCTTGTGAAGGTCGCGAAGCGGCTGACAGAGGAAGTACGGGTGCACATCCGCAACATCCGGCGCGACGTCCTGGAGGACATTAAGAAAGCGCAAAAGGACTCGACGCTCGCGGAGGACGATGCCAAAAAGGCGCATGACGAGATCCAGAAGTTGACCGACACCTATATGGCAAAGGTCGACGATCTCCTGAAGAAAAAGGAGGCGGAGATCACCGAGATTTGAGCCTCACTGTCGCCGAGATTTCTCTTCCCGCCCTCCGTCAGAACTTTCAACAAGTTGCGCGTCGTGTCGGAACCAGCATCATCCTCGCCGTCGTCAAAGCCAACGCCTACGGACATGGCGCCGTGCGCGTCTCCCAGCCACTCTTGGCGTGCGGCGCGCGCCGTTTGGGGGTCGCCACGATTGCCGAGGGGATCGAGCTCAGGCAGGCCGGTGTCACGGCGCCGATTCTGGTCATGGGCGGCGGGCTCTCCGACGGCCTTACAGCGCTTCTGGAATACGACCTCACGCCTGTCCTCACGTCCCCTGATTGCATCGCAAGTCTGGTTCGGCTGGCCTCCGGGCGCTCCGCACCCCTTCCCGTTCACCTCAAGATCGATACCGGCATGGGACGCCTCGGGTTCTCTCCGAAAGAGGCGGTATCCCTGCTGGAAGGCGGTTGGCCGCCGGCACTCCAGCTCGAAGGACTCATGAGCCATCTGGCCTCAGCGGACGAGGCGGATGCGCAGGTCACCGAGGCGCAGCTCGCCCAGTTCCGCGCAGTGCTGGAACAGGCCAAGCGGCTAGGCCTCCCTATTCCTCTTGCACACGTCGCTGGGAGCGCCGGCATTCTTGGCTTTCCGGCAAGTCATTTCGACCTCGTCCGGCCGGGCCTGATGCTGTATGGCTATGCCCCCGGTGCGCTCAAATCGCCAGACCTTCGGCCGGTCCTGAGCTGGAAAACTCAGATCGTGCAGGTGAAGCGGGTCACGCCCGGCCAGGCGGTGAGTTATGGCGGGACCTTCATTGCCAAACGGCCGACGACGCTCGCGGTCCTTGCCGTCGGATACGCAGATGGGTACAGCCGCGCCTTTTCGAATCGCGGCCGTGTTCTCATCCACGACCGTGTGGTTCCGGTCGTCGGACGCGTCTGCATGGATCTCACGATTGTGGATGTCACGGACATCCCACCCGTCTCGCCGGGGGACGAGGCGGTACTGATCGGGCAACAGGGATCGCTGACAATCACTGCCGATGATCTTGCTTCTCAGTTGGAGACGATTAGTTATGAGGTCCTGGCTGGAATCGGCCCACGGGTGCAGAGAGTCTATAAAGACGAATTATAGTTCGTCCTTTCTGACGAAGGTTGCCATTCTGAACGTAGTGAAGAATCTAGAACCCTTTTTTTGCTCAGGTTGACACGACATCCCGCATTATGTCTTCAACTTTCTCCCGATTCGCTTTTCGACGCTCGCCACTTTCCCACTCAGGCGCCCTCTCGCGCCTTTGCGGTAATCCACTTTGATGGAACAAGAGATCCGCGAGCAATCCTTCCGCATCCGCTCATAACATTGCGTGACCACGCCGAAGACATCATCCCATTCGCCCTCCAGCACAGTCCCCATGGGGTTGAGGCGGTAATCCACGCCGCTTGTATCCACAATCTCCAACGACCGAGCCACGTATCGCCCGACGCTTTCGCCTTTTTCCAGCGGCGACATGCTGAATTCCAGGAGCACCATATTATATGCCTTTCTGATCGCTCGGTTCCCGGCGTTCCACCTTTGGAAACTCGATGCGCGCCTGCAGCCTCACCTTGGAAACGAGTTCGCTCAGAATCTCGTGGCGCTTCGCGGCATTCGGTTCGGTTTTCTGAAGGTGCGCGCGGTATGCGTCCAGCCACTCAAGAAATACTTCGAAGCGCTCGTCAAACAGCGGCTCCAAGTCCTGACGGAGCCGGCTGGCAAGCCCTGGAGATACTCCGCTGGTGCTGATGGCGATCCGCAAGGGACCTCGGACCACGAGCGCCGGCATCGTAAAGGTAGAATAGTTCGGCTCATCGCTCGAGTACACCAAGAATTTGTTTTTCTTGGACAGCGCGAAAAGATCTCGCACCAGCGCCTGATCGCCACGGAGAGTATTCATGATCAACCAGACATCCCCGTCCGCATCGGAGACACGGAAATGCCGTCCTCGATGAAGGATCTTCGCCGAGGCTGCAAGCTTCTTAAGCTCATCCGTCAAGGTGGGATGGATCACGGTGACTTTTCCCCCGGCCTCGTGACTTTTCCCCCGGCCTCCAGAAGCCGGTTCACCCGCCCGGCAGCCTCCTCCTCTCCTCCAATCACCAGACAGATTCGGTCCTGCACATCTAGATTGATTTGGAACCCGCATTTCATGGACAGCCCCTCCCCCATCGCTCGGCGCGGGCGTGATCATACCGTACGTTGGCGTATGAGGTAAATACATTGGACCGCCGTGCGAACACCTGGCTATAATGAGAACCGGGAGTACTCGTGAGCAAGAAAACGTTCGTCCCGTTGATCTTCCTCGGTATCCTTCTAGTCGCCGGCGTTGCCGCCTGGAAGGGCCTTCTTCACGGCGGCGCTGAATCGAATGGAGCGATTTCGGGAACGGTGACAATCGATCCGGCCTTGGCTTCCAAGGCGCAGCCAACCGACGTCCTCTTTGTCATCGTGCGCCGTCCAGGGGGCGCCCCAAGGCCGTTGGCTGCGGTGCGGATCGAGCATCCGAAATTTCCCGTGCCTTTCCATATTACGAACGCCGATGTCATGATTCCCGGCTCGGAGCTCAGAGGGATGGTTGTGGTCGTTGCGAGGCTGGATAAGGACGGCAGCGCAGGTCCGGCTCAGCCCGGAGATATCGAGGGGGAATTCGCGAAGAATCCGACGATGGTGGGGGCCAAGGACATCGAGATCGTCCTGAACAAGGTGAAGTGAGGAGCTCCCGTTAGACCACTCCTCGCCCGAGAGCTCGGAGCTAGAGCCGCAGGCGCTGCATCTCCCTATCCTGAGCCTGGAATATCGGAATCCAGCTCCATATTCCAGTACAGATAGTCCCGCCAGCTCTCCGGGGTGTTCCGAATTCCGATGGTGATGGTGACGACAAGATTCCACTTCGGCTTGGTGGGCTTTTTCATCAACTGCATATGCGCGTCATCCGGCGTTCGGCCGCTCTTTTTGTTGTTGCAGGCCCAGCAGGCGGTGACGATATTCTCCCAGGTCTTTTTCCCGCCTTTGGCGATCGGGATCACATGATCGAAGGTAAGATCCTCGGTTCGGTACTTTCGCCGGCAATACTGACAGCGATAGCCGTCACGGGTAAAAATATTAATGCGGGAGAACTTCACGGAACGATGCGCGTCCCGAATCTTGATCATTTTCAAAAGACGGATGACGGACGGAAGCTTGATTGTGACGGAGACGCCATGGATCTCCCGGTCATAGACTTCGAGGACCTCGACCTTCCCCTGCCATAGCAAGGTAATGGCCTTTTGCCAATTCAGTACTCTCAGCGGCTCGTACGTGGCATTCAATAAGAGGGTCAGCTCCATAGACGCCCTTTCTTGTTGGCTCCTCCGTTACAAAATATTAAATCTTCTCAAGACCATAGGTAGCTTTCTATAACATAACTCGTTTTCAAAATCTACTCCTGGCCCGCTCCCGCAGTATTTCGCAGCGCTGCATTTTTGACGGATCAAATTGGACAATGCGGTTTATTGACCTGTTCTATTTGGTCGTTGCCAGCGGCAGACGAACTTGAAGTTCCGATCCTTTTCCAATTTCGCTAGTCTTCTCCAAGATATTCATTGCTGGCCGGCATGAACGTCAAGGATGTTCTTCATGATGTCGCGATACACATCCTGGAGCGCCGGCTCCATCGCATCGGAAGGACGCGTATCGGGTATCCGCCAATTGATCTGCATGAAGTGATCGAATGGGACCGTGCCCTGATAGTAATCGGTTCTCTCCTCGTGAGGCTTGTCATCCCATGGGTAGTGCGAAGACCACACGGAGACCGCGCCATCATTGCCGGTCTGTTTCTCATCCGCTGTCCCCCACTGTGCCAACATGTCGTGCGAGAACTTGAGTAGAGCGATGTGTTCTTGGCCGAGTCTTCCGCCATAGGCAAAGTAACAGACAGGTTTTGGATTTCGCTCACGAATGTCACGCTCTTGTTGCGCCAGCCTGTCATTGAATTCCTGGCAACCTTGCAAGGTTAGAGCATGCAGACCGTGCTTGACCTGCTCGCGCGTGCTGTTCTCGATGACGTTCTTCAACAAGAGATGCAAAGCAGCAAGTTGATCTTTCGTTGCCAACGCCGGATCGACGAGTCCGATCTCCGCGAGCAGAGCTGTGGCTTTTTGTCTAAGTCCGGCAATTTGATCCAAGCCTGTCCGCCAATGGGGAATGAAGCCTCGGAGATGATACGCGATATTTCCCAACGTTGTACCGCGATGAGGCGTTGCAATCGTGGTTAATGACGCAATGCGGTCCGCCATACCATTTTGTGTAATCACCCAACGAGCGTCAAGGCCCGCCATGCTATGCGCAATTATATGAGCGCGCCTACCATCGGGCGCCTGCGCTAGCGCCGACTCTACTGCTTGCTTAAGTTGAGCTCCTCTGCCCGCTACCGTATCGGAGTAGGCAACAGTGGGCGCGGAAATATCTAATTCGAAGTCTGCGCGCGACCCATACTCCTGTTTTAGAAACGGTTGGAGTCCATAGTAATACGCCTGCGGCGGCTTGCGGCCTTCCTGTGCCGTATCCCCCCAGCCAAAAATTCCATGTGCCAGCACGATAGTTAATCGTTTAGACATTAGCAATTGATTCGGGGGAATTATAGAACCGCCTGCAAGTTTTGTCTGTCAGGGAAACCTGACTAGATGGCTTCGACGCCGGTTGTCGCGGAAGAAGCTCCGGCCATAAGCTAGCCTTGCAGTCGCGTTGACCTCAGTATAAAATCACGGCATGCCGAATTTCATTAAGGTAGCGGAGGTTTCGGATATTCCGCCGGGTACCGCGAAGGTCGTGGAGGTCCAAAACGTGGAAGTGGCGCTCTTCAATCTCGAAGGCCAGATCTATGCTCTCGATAACATGTGCCAGCATGCGGGCGGGCCGCTGGGTGAAGGTAAGATCAAAGAGGACGTGGTGATCTGTCCGTGGCATGGCTATCGCTACCACATCAAGACCGGCCGCTACGTCAAGAATCCCGACATGAGTGTCGCCTGCTACCCGGTGCAGGTGGAGGATGGCAAGATTGCCGTCTCCGTGACGCAGTGAAGACTGTTTGGTTATCAGTCCTCGGCGCGGCGTTGGCCTTTACGGTGGTCTTCGCCGCTACTCCATCCCCGGCTCCAGGGGATAAGCCCGGACAGGAATTTCCTAGCCTTGGCAATGCGCACATTCAACGCCTGGAAGAGGCGCATGTGCCGTATAACAGTGACCCCCCAACCTCAGGCCCGCATATGCCAGGTATTGCGCCATGGGGTATGTATGATCAACCGATCCCCAAGGAATTCCAGGTCCATAACCTCGAGGACGGTGGTGTCTTAGTACAGTACTCCTGCCCCAAAGGATGCCCCGATCTGGTCAAGAAACTGGAAACGCTCTTCATGAAGTATAAAAAGCGAGCGGACAAGGACAAGAAGTACCTTCATTTGATCATCGCACCCTATGGGCCGGTCGACAGCCGCCTCGTGCTCACGGCTTGGACCCGGCTCGAAAAGCTCAACGACTTCGACGAAGCCCGCATCGACCGGTTCATCGACGCCTACATCGGCATCGATCACCACAAGAAATAGCTAAGGGCCTTTTCGATTCCCAAGACAGGCCTCTTCATGAGTCCTACCCTTTGTAAGGGGAGGTAGGTGGGGGAGAACTTCTACCTCCCCGTTCCCCTCCTTACAAAGGAGGGGTCGCAAACCAATTACGGCATGACTTCGGAGGCCGGGCGCGATAATGGAATGACCGCTTCAGGGGACAGTTGCACCAGCCAGAGATATTCCCATTCGATCCAGCGATGCGGTTGATCGCCCGGCAACCGTAGTTCCACCCGCACGACATACCCTTGGCGATCCGGAGTACGGTTGTTCCGTTGCACGGTCCATTCACTCGCCGAAGGCGATCGTCCGGGTTTTTGATTGTCTTGCATGATCCCGTCGATCGCCTGCCGGATTGACGGCGCGTTTCGAGCGGGGTGGGTTTGCACCAGTGCTAAGGCGTGCGCCGCTTTCGGATCCGCCATGGGGTTGAGCGGCTTCCAGAAGAGATAGCCTCCAATGCCGACGACGAGCGCCGCCACTAAGCCCCATTCGACCCACCGGATCCACGCAGGGCGCCTTCCGGGTTCCTGCCTGGGCACGGGACTCATCTCCGAGCGCCTGCGGGGTTCTCTTCGTTGGTGCTCGGCTTGACAATTGCGAAGACCATTCTGTACAAGTAAATCCTGTGAAATACTTCATCTATAGCGAGAACTTGCACCCTAATCAACTCACGGAACGCGCTCCGGAGCACTCTTTTTTATATCGCGGGTACCTGCCGGACCATACGCTGGCGTTTCCCCGGTGGTCAACAGTCTGGCGATGCGGGCTCGCAAGCGTTACGCCGTCGGTCGGGGACCGGGTCTGGGGTGTGGTCTTCGAGATTACTCCCGAGGATTTTAAAATTTTGGATCAATACGGAGACGAGGTGCCGGCGGGTGCGTTCCGGCATTCCACGATCAACGTCTGTCCGGAACACGAGGAAGATCAGCCCGCACGGAAAGAAATGGTGACCACCCACATCGCCAAACCTGCCGGCAAATTTAAGCCGAAGG
>VBON01000016.1 GCA_005877525.1 Nitrospirota bacterium | reverse complement strand
GGCGGGCCGATTCTCAATCCGGCGGTCCATGCGCTGATCCTGACGCCGATCTGCCCTCACACACTGACCAATCGTCCGATCGTAATTCCGCAGGACGCGCAAGTGGAAGTCGTCATTACGAGCCGTGAGGAGGGCGCCATGGCAACTTTTGACGGGCAAGTCGGCATCTCGCTGCGTCATGAGGATACCATTGAAGTGAGCGCTTCGGATCATTACGCCAAGCTCATCCGATTTCCCGAATGTACCTTCTATGAAGTGCTGCGAAAGAAACTGAAATGGGGGGACGGGAGCTAGCGCAAAACCGATTCCTTCATATCCTGCTTCTTTTTGCGGATCGCGGCCACCATCTCTTCGTTCGTTGGAAATTTGAACTCCTCGATATCGCGGCGCTGCCCTTCCTGACGTTCCATTTCACTCAGGGCCGTCAATTCATCCGTTCGGACGAGCTCCGGCTGACGGCCCGCGAGCAGGGTTTCCAACTTGCGGATCTTCTCTGCTATCTCGGGCTCGCCAAGCGGTGGTCGCCCAGCGAGATACCGGAGGACGACTTCGCTGCACCACTCGCCGTCGCGTTTTGCGACGCCCACCAGGCCCTCGCTCGCCTTTCTGGCCCATCCGCAGAGGAATACACCGGGGATCACCTGCCCTGTGGCTTCGTCAAACGCTTGAAACAGACTGTCGTCAGGATCGTTGGTGGTGCGGTGAGGGTTCGTAATAAAGATGCCGCTCTTGTACGGAAGTCCCAGCGTGTCGTCTACGCGGTCCCCCACCGCAAACACCACGCTGTCGCAGGGAAGCGAATAATAGGTTTTTAGCCCCACGGCCGCCAGGTCTGCGCCTTTGGGTTCCAGCTTCGTGTCTTCGATCTCCAAGCCAATCACGCGATTCTCGGCGTCCGTCAGTACCCGCTTGGGGGAAGACAGAAAATGAAACCTTATGGCTGTCTGGCTTTCCGCCGGCTCATACTTAGTGAATTCGGAGCGCATCTCGGTGAGTACCTTTTCCGGTGTCTGGCCGACCGCCTCGAGCCGAGAGGCCACTCGGTCAATCTCTTGCTGAAGGGCGGGGCCGTCAATATAGGCACAGACTGCGCGGATCTCCTTGGGATTGTACTTGCGCTCCGCGGGTCCCCGCCGAACGATCACATGTACTTCGCCGATACGGCGGCGTCGCGACAGCCAGTGGGCAATGTCCACCATGACATCGCCGATGCCGATCACCGCCACCCGCTGGCCCATTTCAAAAGGACGCGTGCTGAATCCGGGAAGCAGATTATAATGATAGACGCAGTCTTTGGCATGATAGACGCCCTGGGCCGTATCGCCTTCGACCCCGATGGTCTTGGTACCCTGCGCTCCTGTAGAGAAGACGAGGGCGCTCGCGTCAAGCGCCTTGAGCTCTGGGACGGTCAGATGCTTGCCTTCCCCAATGGTCACGTTGCCGAAGTAATGGACATTGGGGCGGCCGAGGATTTCCCAGTACCCCTTTCTGAGCCCTCCGCGCAGTTTGTGCTTATTGGGAAAGATGCCGTATTCCGCGAGCCCGCCGAACTTCACGTCCCGGTTCAGGATCACGACTTCATGGCCACGCTTGGACATGATGTTGGCCACGGACATGCCGGCAGGGCCCGCCCCCACCACCACCACCAAGTGCTTCTCGCTCATTTCATCACGATTGGCCGAGTCTCATTCCATAGCACCCGCCCACCCGAGGCTGCCAAGACAGCCTCTTTCCCCCGATCATCCGCCGGCGCTTCCCGGTTTGCCACCTGCCAACCCGGGCTCTGTCATTCGCCACGGGTCGAGCAGTTCCTTCAAGCGATCTACGGGCAAGACTTTCTTCGCTTCCGCTACCTCGCGCACGGTTTTTCCGGTTTTATGAGCTTCCTTCGCGATCTCTGCGGCAGCGTCATAGCCGATCTCCGGAGCAAGCGCGGTGCACATCGCAAGGCTTTCTTCGATCGTAGCCTGACAACGCTCGCGATCGGGCACGATGCCTTCGATGCAACGACGCGCAAAGTTCTCCGAGGCTCGGCTCAGTAACAGGATTGATTCCAGAAGGTTGTGGGCCATCACCGGCAGCATCACGAGCAACTCAAAATTTCCTGCCTGGCCGGCGACCGTAATAGCAACATCGTTCCCGATCACCTCCGCCGCTACCATCATGACGGATTCGGCTATCACCGGATTCACTTTTCCGGGCATGATCGAGGAGCCTGGTTGGGTCGCCGGCACAATAATTTCACCGATGCCGCAGCGCGGCCCCGATCCCATCCAACGAATATCGTTCGCGATCTTCATGAGACTGACGGCGACGGTCTTCAGCGCGCCGCTGGCCTCGATGAGCGAATCCTGAGCGGCCTGGGCCTCGAAATGGTTGTGCGCTTCCTTGAGGGCGCACCCGGTCTCTTTGGCCAGCAACGCAATCACGCGCGGCGCAAATTCGGGATGAGCATTGAGGCCCGTCCCGACCGCCGTTCCTCCCAAGGCCAGCTCCTCCAATGAGCCTCGAGTCCGTTGGACTCTGCTGATTCCCAGCTCGATTTGCCGCGCGTAGCCGGAGAACTCTTGTCCTAGGCGGATCGGGGTCGCATCTTGCAGATGCGTCCGGCCGATCTTCACGATCCCGTCGAACTCCTTGGCCTTCGCGCTAAGCGCGCGCTCGAGGTGACTTAGAGCAGGCAGTAAGTGGTGCTCGATCTCCTCTAACGCGGCGATGTGAATCGCGGTGGGAAGGACGTCGTTGCTCGATTGCCCTAAGTTGACGTGGTCGTTCGGGTGAACGATTTTGGCCCCTCGCGCTCCGCCGAGGAGTTCGGCCGCCCGATTGGCAATCACTTCATTAGCATTCATGTTGGAGGAGGTCCCCGAACCGGTCTGGAAAATGTCCACGGGAAACTGCTCGTCGAGCCGACCCTCAATAACTTCTTGAGCGGCGGCGCGGATACCCTGCGCCAGCTTGGGGTCCAGAAACCCGAGGTCCTCGTTGACTTGCGCCGCGGCTCTCTTGATCAGCCCCAAAGCACGCAACATGGGCCGGGGGAGGCGCAAAGCGCTGATCGGGAAGTTCTCGACCGCCCGCGCCGTTTGGATCCCGTAATAGGCAGCGGCCGGCACTTGGAGTTCGCCCATCGTATCCCGCTCAGTGCGAGTGGCCTCGTGAGAGCGACTGGTGGCAGGCCTTGTCGTCTTTTTCGGATCGTCCAGATTCACGATCACCTCACGACGGGGCAACGCAGGGCGTCACGCAAGGGCGCAATTGTAATTCAAATCCGTAGGGGTATACAAGCCTGAAAACTCAAAGAATTTCTCCTTATTGCCGTTGGTCCAGTGGCAGATAGCTGCGGTTGTGCTCGCCTTCATAAATCTGATCCGGTCGGTAGAGCTTGTTTTCCTTCATTTGCTCCAGCCAATGGGCGAGCCAGCCGGCCGCCCGGGCCATCGCGAAGATCGACGTGAAGGTATCGGTGGGGATGCCCATCGCATCGTAGACGATTCCCGAGTAAAAATCGACATTCGGATAGACACGCTTCTGGCTTAACAGCTCTAAGGCCACTCTCTCCGTCTCCTCGGCGAGGGCGTATAACGGAGATTTTCCGCAATGGGTGAAGAGCTTCTGCGCAAGTTGCTGGAGAATGACGGCGCGCGGGTCCTTTACTTTATAGACCCGATGGCCGAAGCCCATCAGCGGCTGTTTGGCCTTGAGCTTCGCCTCAAGATAGGACCGTACGCCTTGAATCGTACCAATTTCACGCAGCATCGCAAGGACTTCTTCATTGGCGCCGCCATGCAGGGGTCCCTTCAGCGCTCCGATGGCCGAGGCGACCACTGTGTAGGGATCCGCCAGCGTGGACGCGGTGATCAGCCCGCAAAATGTTGAGGCGTTCATTGTGTGCTCGGCGTGCAGAATCAAGCAGGCGTCGAATATCTGACAGACAATCGGATCGGGCCGGCGCTCCGAGAGCATGTAGAGAAAATTCTCGCTGAACTCGAAGTCATCGCGGGGAGCTACATACTCGTCGCCACGGCGAATGCGGGCAAACGCCGCCACGATCGTCGGCAATTTGGCGATCAACCGCACGGCGGACCAGTAATTATTCTCGGGGTCCTGAACGGTGCGCCCGGGATAGAACATCCCGAGGGCAGCGACGGCAGCCTGCAAGGCATCCATGGGATGCCCCTGTTCAGGCAGCGATTTGATCATGTCCACGATCTTAAACTTGATCCGCCGGTGCAGGGCGACATCGCCAGTGAACTTCTCGAGCTCCAGGCGCGTGGGCAAGCAATTGAAGAGCAACAGATAGGCCGTTTCCAGAAACGTGCTCTTCGCCGTCAATTCCTCAATCCGTATGCCGCGGTATTCCAGCACACCGGTCTCGCCATTGACATCGCTGATCGTGGATCGGGCGGCCGGTACTCCGGCGAGGCCCGGCATAAAGTCATGCGGCATGGCGTAGGACTCCTTTGGCATATCTAGCCTTAGACTTTCCGAACGTGTCAAGGCGATAGGGAATGCCTTGAATCCATCGTCTTCCTCGGCCATACTCGCCCGTCATGGATCTCGCAAAGCTTCGAAAGAAGTTTCTGATCGCCACGGCGATCGCGATCACCGTCGGATTTCTCCTGGTGGCACTCCACTGGACCGGCCTCTTGGCAATCGCGGAACTGAAAAGTCTTGACCACCGATTCCAGCAGTATGCTAACCCCGCCCTCGCTGGTCACGATATTGTCCTAGTTGCCATTGACGAGCAGAGTCTTGCAGCCTTCGGCCGGTGGCCCTGGTCTCGGGACCTGCATGGTTTCATGACCCATTACCTTCGAAAGGCAGGCGCCCGTGCGATCGTCTTTGATGTCCTGTTCCTGGAGCGGGAAGAGGAGTTCGACGCGGTGTTTGCGAACGAGGTGGAGGCGGCCCAGAATGTATTACTGCCCTTCTTGCTGGAAGGAACAACTGGACTGCCGCCGGCGCTGAAGGCCAAAGCGGCCATGCCCGTGCAAGGGGCGGCGGTGCGTCTGGAAGCGCATGGTGTGAAGCTGCCCATTCCCCCGCTGGACGGTGCCGCAAAGGGCCTCGGCTATATCAACCTGTTCGCAGACCGCGATGGCGTGGTGCGTCGCCTCCCATTATTCGCTCGCGTGGAGGACTTCCGCTTTGCGCTGACCCATCTGGTGGCCAGCGTCGCGCGCCAACTACTGAACGCTGACGAGGCCATCATTGGCCCGCGGAGTATTACCTTCGGGTCCGCGACCATTCCGGTCACCCCCGATGGCGATCTGGTGATCGACTGGCATGGCGATCCGAAGAAAACGTATCGCGCATACTCAGCCGGGGCCATCCTCAAGGCCTACCTGGAGATGCAACAGGGGCAGCCGCCTTCCCTTGATCCTGCCCTGTTCAAAGACAAGATCGTCTTCATCGCGGGAACTGCGGCGGGTATCTATGATTTGCGCGCCACACCTGTGGATGCGGCCAGTCCCGGGGTGCTGATTCACATGACCGCGCTGGACAACATTCTCCGGGGCCGGTTCATGCAGCCGGCATCCTATTGGTCATTCCTTGCAACTATGGTGGTCCTGTGCCTCGCAACGGCCTGGAGTTTCATGCTGCTCCAACAGCAGGTCCTGAAATTTACGGTGGTTGCCGGGTTGGCCCTCGCCTATTACGGCCTGGCGGTGCATGCATTCAAGAGCCACGGCCTGTGGCTGGAACTGGCTTTCCCGGAGGCGGCGGTCGCGGTGACCTTTGCCATGGCGGCGAGCGTGGAATATCTCACCGAGGGTCGGCAGCGGCGGCAACTTCGCGCGGCCTTCGACAAGTACATGGCGCCCGAGGTCGTGGATGAGATCATGCGCCACCCTGAAATCAAGCTCGGGGGCGAAAAAAAAGAGCTCACGGTGTTGTTTTCGGACATCGCCGGCTTTACCACGATCTCCGAGCGTCTTTCCCCGGAGCAGTTGGTGGCGCTGCTCAATGAGTATCTCTCGGTGATGACCGATATCATTCGGCGGCACCGAGGGAACGTTAACAAGTACCTTGGGGACGGGATCATGGCGATTTTCGGCGCGCCGCTCAGCGAGCCGATGCATGCCGCCCTCGCCTGTTATGCCGCACTCGACAGCCAAGAGGCGCTGACCAGCCTGCGAGCGGAATGGAAGAGCCGGGGGTTGCCGGAGATCGCCGCCCGCATTGGAATCAATACCGGCGACCTAGTGGTCGGGAACATGGGATCGCAAACGCGGCTGGAGTATACTGTGATGGGCGATAGCGTGAACCTCGCATCCCGGTTGGAAGGCGCCAGCAAATTCTACGACACCCTGATCCTCATCGGGCCTCGCACGTATGAGCTCGCCCAATCCAATGTCGAAGCGAGAGAGGTGGACCTTTTAAGAGTCAAAGGCAAATTCGAGCCCGTGGTGGTCTACGAGTTGCTGGCACGGAAGGGACAGTTGGGTCCTGTGAAACAGCAGGTCCTCGAAGTGTACGCGCATGGGCTGCACTCGTACAAAACCCGCGCCTTTGACAGCGCCCAGCGAGACTTTGAAGCGGCCCTGAAGCTTGATCCCCTGGATGGGCCCTCCAAAGTGTATCTGCGCCGGGCCCAGGAATTTCTTGCCACCCCGCCTCCTGTTGACTGGGACGGCGTCTACGAACTACATTCGAAATGACGGAGGCCAGCATGAACGCTCGATACCCGCTTCGCCTTATACTTCTGATTCTGATGATTGTAGGCGGCCTCTTCAGTGTGGCCTGGGCGGAGACCGTCTTCGTGCAGGCAAAAACTGCCAAACTCCGGTCTGGAAAGACCTCATTGGACAAGGTCGTGGCCGATCTCCAATATGGCGAGGCTCTGGAGGTGGTGAAGACCGAGGGCACGTGGACGGAAGTCCGGACTCGCTCAGGCGTGACGGGCTGGATTTTTGCCTCGAAGACCACGACGGTGAAGCCATCTGGCGGCGGCGACGATGAACTCGCCAAGGCCGGGCGCCTCTTCAAAGGGAAAGAGGCCTCCGACGCGACCGCGTCTGCAGGAGCCCGCGGTCTGACTGAGGTCTCTGGGGAATATGCCAAGCGGTCCGGAATTTCTCAACGCGATCGCGACACAGTTGATCGTATGACCGCCTATAAGATCACCGATCAAGAAGTCGAAGACTTCCTCAAGAAAGGAGAGCTTGGTGAATATGCGAAATAACCGCGCGATTGCCGCAGCCATCACGTTTGGTGCGATCGCCATGCTCACAGCATGGGCCGATGTCAGCTTAGCCGCGGACAAAAAATCGGGAGGCTCGCGTTTCGGCGACATCCTCGGTGGCCTCGGCACCCTCGCCGGCGGCCTTATGCCAATCGGATACGAGGAGGAACAATCCCTCGGACAGGCCATCGCCTTGCAGGTTGTCGCCCGATTTGGCGGTACTCTGGAGCAGCCGGAGCTCATGCGGTATGTAAATCTCGTCGGCCAAGCGGTGGCTCTGACCTCCGATCGTCCCGACATTCCTTATCATTTTGCCGTGCTGAAAGATGACTCCATTAACGCCTTTGCAGCGCCCGCCGGATACGTGTTCATCACGAACGGGCTCCTCAAACAGATCCACAATGAAGCCGAGCTGGCGGCTGTCCTGGGACATGAGATCGCGCATGTCAGCCAGAAACACATTCTCGAGGTCATTCAACGGAGCAAACAACTAGCCGGCGTGTCCCAGGCCGGGCTCGCCGCTGCCAAACAGAACCCGCAAGCTTTTAAGAACATCATTGATACGGCGGTTAAGAAGCTCTTGGACGAAGGGCTGGATCAGGAGAAGGAAACCGAAGCGGATGCCTTGGGAGATGTCTTTGCCGCCCGCGTCGGATACGACCCGACTGCTTACCTGACCTTATTGACCCGCCTTCGAACACTCAAGGGCGACGATCCCGCCTTCTTTAAGACGCATCCGAACTTCAGCGCACGGATCGACGCGGTTCAGAATTCGATCCAATCCCATGGCTTAAAGGCGAACGGGGTCCTCCTGGCGGAGCGCTTCGCACGGCGATCGTGACCGACTAAAACTCCTGACAGGCGCTGCAGCGCGTTGGCTCCAGCCGTTCGGTGAGTTCCTGCTGGGTGAGAGTGAACGGGAGCTGGCAGAGTCCGCAGGCGCGTATTTCGAATACGGGTTGTCCCTGGTCATCGAAGCGCGTCGGAAGCAACAGATCACTCGGATCGTACCCTAACACTACATTGTCCGTGAACTTGACGACAGCCAACCGCACATTGAATTTCTCCCAGGTCGCCACTTGGCCTTTCCGAATGAGGGGATGATCGGACGTCACATACACCGGTTGGCCGAAACGGCGATGCCGGAGGTCACGAAGGTTCCGCGCGCTCGGGGTGGCCACGGCATAACCGGTCGCCTGCGCAAATCGTCCTTCTTCCAATCCCATCCGGTCCCCCCGACCGCAAGCAACCCTCGCGGCCGCGCTGAATCTATATCACTCGATCCTATAGGGGTCAAGGGACCGAAGACGCTTGACAATACCCGATCGCCATTGCTATCAGAGAGTTCATCGGTTTAAGACATCTCATGGACAAATTAACCGTCTACCAAAAGCCGACGTGCTCGAAATGCCGCGAGACCCTCGCGATCTTGCGCGCGGCCAAGACTCCCTTCGTCACCGTCGATTATTTTGGAGCTCCCCTCACGGTAGCGACACTGAGACGGCTGGTGAAGAAACTCGGCGTCAGTCCACGCGAGATTCTCCGGACCGGGGAGGAGATATACAAGCAACTGCAGTTGGACACGAAAGAGCTCTCTGATGACGAATTGATCAGGTTGATGGTGGTCTATCCGGATCTCATTCAACGGCCCATCATCGAAAAGGGCGACCGAGCGGTAATGGGACGACCCCCAGAAAACGTCAAGGCTCTTCTCTAAAAAGGAAGAGGGCCGGAAAGCATCCCTTCCGGCCCTCTTTTTATCCCTAAGAGATCGACGACTATTTCTTCAATAAGACGGCGTCCTTACAGGCTTTCGCCACCCTGAATTTCACCACCCGTTTCGCCGGGATTTTAATGGCTTCCCCGGTCTGTGGGTTTCGTCCCATCCGAGCTTTCCGATTCATCAAGACCAGCTTTCCAAGGCCCGGCAGCGTAAAGGTGTTCTTCGCTTCTTTGTGCGCCAGAGAAGCCAAGTCGTCAAGAAATTGCCCCGCCGCCTTCTTAGTCATGCCCGCTTTACCGGCCAGGTGATCGGTAATCTGGGACTTCGTCATCGCTTTCCCCATACTCCACTCCTTTCGGTTATAGAGCCGCATTGCAGCCCATTAGATCTCGAACCCTTATTCCAAGATTCTGTTTCTTCTTTCTCCTTCCACGTGTTCACCGTAGGCGGCAATCAGACTCCGGGTGGCGGCGCATGCGAGAGAAGTGATTGGTTGGTGATGCAGACACCTACCTAAGAGCTACTAGCCAGTCCCTAGATAAAATAAACTCGGAATGGCATCCGGCCCACGTTATATGCGGCAAACGGCGCTGACTCTACCGAAGGATGAGCGAGAATGCAAGAAGAAAGAATGCGGTTTTTTTTAAGCCCAGCGTATCAGGCAAACTCTGACTTGACAAATCCAAAAAACATCATGCGGATTGCGATGAAAATCTTTCGAGGACCGCGCGAAGGTCTGCTCCTGATGAAGAGCGAAGCGGGGCCCAGAGATCTCCGACAGCCTCTACGCGTCGCGGTAAAGTCAGGATTGTCAGGTCTCGCGGATCAAGTCCGTCGTCCACTTCCTTCCAGGTCAGAGGCGCCGAGGCTCCCGCGAATTCGCTGGCTCGGGCGCTGTAAGCGGTAGCCAGCGTCTTCCCCTCAATGTTTTGAAGATAGTCCACATACACTTTGCGGCCCCGGTCTCCTATTGAACGCACGACCGTGGCGACTTTCGGATGCTTGCTCGCGACCATTGTCGCGATGACCTGGCAAAAGAGACGTCCTGTTTCATAAGTGGTCTTTCGAGGTAAGGGGATATAGATGTGCATGCCGGTCGCTCCCGATGTCTTGGGAACATTCGGAATGCTGAATCGGACGAGTTCGTCCCGAATCCAGCGGGCCACATCAAGCACGCGGGGGAATGTCACCCCCGGCATGGGATCCAAATCCAAAGCTACATAATCTGCAAAGTCCGGTGATTGCACGCGCGAGAACCAGGGGTCCTGGGAGATCACCGCGAGTTGAGTCATATATAGGAGCGTTATCAGAGATCCACCGATGAGGCGGCTGGGAACTTCTGGATCGCTCGGCAAGACCTCGACGCGCACGTCCGGGGGCACTTGTTCGGGAGCACGTTGCTGATAAAACGCAGGGGCATTTACGCCGTTCGGAAAACGCTTCATCACCAGCGGGCGGTCGCGAACGGCGGGAAGCAGCACCGACGACATGCGCACGTAGTAGCGCATGAGATCACCCTTCGTCAACCGCAAGGACGGCCAAAAAATCTTTTGGAGATTGCCGACCTGCAGGCGATGTCCGCCCGGCAGCAGAAGGACGCCAGCCGCACCCTTCTCTTCGATCTGTGTGAGCTGCTGAAGGAGGCCATCGATCGCCTTGTCCGCCGCAGGCTGCTCGCGTTTATCCCTGGTGAGTGGTTCGACGTGGCTGCGCATCTGGCCGCGCTCGCGGACCGCCGACACATGATCCAGCAGGGGTGTCGGCTCCCGCCGGACGGCCTCCGGTTTCACATCCTCGCGGATTCCCAGATAGGTCGGATGGCGTAGTCTGCCATCGGTGGTCCATTCCGTGAATTTAATTTCTGCCACCAGGCTCGGTTCCGTCCAATGCGGCCGCTCATTGGTTTTCGGCCGAGGTTGAAACGGACACGTGGGGGTCTCAATCTTGCGCAGCAGCTTATAGACGCGCGCCAGCTCTGCGTGACTGAATCCGGTGCCCGTATGACCGGTGTAGCGCAACACGGTACCCTCATACACGCCCAGCAACAGAGCGCCAAAAAACGGCCGCGAATCGCGAGGCTCTGTCCATCCGCCGATGACGAACTCCTGCCGCTTCACGATCTTGAGCTTTCGCCACTCTGCACTTCGACGCCCGGTGCGATAAGGGGATTCGGCAGTCTTGGCAATGAGCCCTTCCCAGCCATGCGCCAGGGCCTGTTGATAGAGGAGGCGTCCATCCGCCGGTACGAATTCGCTGAGTCGAAGCGCCCCGCCTCCGGCCGTGCCGACGATTCTTTCCAAACGCGCGCGGCGGGTGGTTAAGGGAAGCGTCCGCAGATCTTCCTGTCCATCACGAAGCACATCGAAGACAATCAGAGCGACGGCGACCTTAGGACCTCCAGCATCCCGAACGCCCGCGCGCTCGGCAAGATGGATCCGGCCCTGAAGTTGCTGAAATCCTGCCGGCTCGCCGGTCTCATCCAGGGCCACGATCTCTCCATCCAGCAGGACTGGCGCCTTCAGTCTGCGGCGGAAGGCATCGAGCCGCTGCACAAGCTCCGGGAATTGAGAGGTCTTGTCATTTCCCAGGCGAGACCAGATCGTTACCCCTCCTCGGTCGTGCCCAGGCAGCACCTCCACCAGCGCACGAATGCCATCATACTTCGGTTCATAGATGAGCTGAGGGTCCAAGAGTGGAGCTTCTTCCAGAGCTGCCAGCATCGGACGCAGATCCTGCGCGTTCGCATGCCAGCGGGAGAGGGACTTAGGTTGGGACGAACGTCGTGTTGCGAGAGACGCCACGATAGTGTGTTCTCACGCTAACGGCTCGCAACAGAGCTGTCAAGTGAAGGATGGCCTACTGAAGGGTCATGAAGAGAGTTGCCGGATGGGTATCCGGGCATTTATGACACGGGCAGATGCGGAGGGCCGCCCCCGATTGGGCGCGGCCCTCGTTTGCGTCGTCTTTCGAACCTAGAAGCGGCCGCCGCGGTCGCTTCGACCGCCGCCCCCGCCCCCGCCACCAAAACGCGAGCCGCCGGAGGCCCGGTTCTCTTGGGGTTTGGCCTCGTTCACGGTCAACGAGCGCCCATCTAACTGAGTTCCATTGAGTGCCGTAATGGCCTTCTTCGCCTCTTCCGGCGATGACATCTCCACGAAGCCGAATCCCCGCGACTGTCCCGTGTACTTGTCCGTAATCACTTTGGCCGAAACGACGGTCCCATGCGCCGCGAACAGATCTTGGAGTTGCTGTTCAGTTACCGCATAAGGCAATCCGCCGACGTACAACTTAGCGCTCATACTTCCTCCTGTCTACGAAATGATGATGTCTTGAGGATGCGGGAAAGAGCGGAAATGACAGCCGGGACGGGTAACACATGCCGGTCAGAACTGGCTTCCGTGCAGATTCCTAGCCGCAAGGCAACATCGGGTCCAGGGGCCTTCGTACTCGTTGCCATCCCCGCCCCGCAAAGATGGCACTTGACAAGTACCATACCCCAGATAAAGAAAGCAAGCCATCCCTGCCAGGGCGGTCTAGCCTTGTCTTTTTCTGCAAAATGCGCTCACCGCGGCTCGATCTCCGTGTTCGAAAGACGCTCAAGCGCCAGTATCAGCGCGTGCGTCCCCGATTTGCCATGCCCTTGCGACTGGACCGCAAAATACAACTGCTGCACAAGCGCCAGTCCCGGTAGGACAAGACCCATTTGGGCTGCTTCGTCGAGCGCAATCCCCATATCTTTCAAAAAATGATCTACCAAGAACCCTGGGTTGAAATTGCGCCGAAGAATACGGGGAGCCAAATTGGTAAGTGTCCAGCAGGCTGCGGCGCCGGTGGTGATCGATGCGAGCATTGTCTCCAAATTCAGTCCGGCCTTGTAGCCATAGACCAGGCTCTCGCAAACGCCTACCATCGTCCCCGCGATGACGATTTGGTTGCATAGTTTGGCTTGCTGTCCCATACCGGGTCCGCCCTGACGGACAATACTGCGGCCAAGCGCGCCCAACAACGGGACGATTGCATCCACAGCCTCCTCTTCGCCACCGATCATAATTGACAGCGTCGCCTCTCTCGCGCCAACGTCGCCACCGGAGACCGGCGCATCAATGCTCTGCATGCCTCGAGATCGAGCCGCCTTAAAGATTTCACGGGCGAGGCTCGGGGCACTCGTTGTCATGTCGACGAGAAGGCTGCCCGACCGCGCTCCCTTCAGCAGTCCTGCCTCCCCGAGATATACCTGACGAACATCCAAGGGAGAACTGACCATCGTGAAGACAACCTCGGAAGCTTCGGCGACCGCCAGGGGAGACTCTACCCATTTCGCACCTTTGGCTAGGACCGAGGCAGCCTTCGATGGGGTTCTCGTGAACACCGTCACAGGATGGCCTTGACGCAACAGGTGCCCACACATGGGCGCTCCCATTACGCCCAGGCCTATCCAGCCGATTCTTGTTGACGTCGATACGGTCGGCAGCGACATTGTGCCCTCCTAACGTACTCGCTTCCCAATATCAGGAACGTACTCAGGCAGCATCGTCGCATGCGGATCTCCCTTAATGAGGAAGGCGCAGGTCCCGATAAAAGAAAGGCTCTGCCTTACCTGTTCCATTCTGACTTCTATGGCAACTTGCAAGCTCTTAGGCCCCTCCGACGTAGGACGGAACACGCTTTTTCCCTAGAGTATCATTGATTTTTGCCTAGGTACTTAGTTAAGCTGCGCCGGATCACCTGTCCAGAGAGAAACTATGGACACTCAAAGAGTACATCAATCCCGCTACGGCGGCGAATTTCGATGGGCGCTGCCCGTCGCCCTGGTGCTCTGCCTTGCGACGCCGGGCGTGGGCTTCCCCGAGGAGCCTGGCTCAACGAACCCACCAGTGTCGCCTGCACCTGCGGAGTCAGCTCCGACGCCGCCGCCCTCTCAGGTGCCCAAGTCCCGTCTAAACTGGGAGACACGGGAAGGTAGAAGCTACGTCATTCCCGGAGTTGAGATCATCGGATATCTCATCCTGCTTAACTGGTACGACCGGCACCACACCGATCCAAAGGATGTATACCGCACGAATGGCAACACGTTCTGGAAGCACTTGACCGATTCGAAGTGGGTCATCGACAACGACCAGTTCTCCACAAATCAGTTCCTGCATCCCTACAGCGGCACGATCTACTACGGCTTCGCGCGATCGGCCGGCCTCAACTTCTGGGAATCGTTATTCTATACCGCCGCTGGCAGTTTTCTTTGGGAACTGGGGGGTGAAAAGACGGCACCCTCGATCAATGACCAGGTCGCGACCACCTTCGGCGGAAGTTTTTTCGGCGAGCCGCTCTTCCGCATGGCCAGCCTGCTGCTCGAGTATGGCGGCGAGAAGCCCGGGTTCTGGCGAGAGCTTGGCGCGGCACTGATCTCGCCGCCTACCGGCTTCAACCGTTTGGTCTTCGGCAACCGGTTCGACGCGGTGTTCCCAAGCCACGATCCGGCCATCTTCACGCGCTTTCAGATCGGTGGAACGCTGACCACGAGCAGTCACAACGTATCAGACACCGTCAGAGAACATGGAGGGATCGCAGACTTCTCTTTTGCCTACGGGCTCCCCGGGAAACCCGGCTATACTTACAGTCGTCCCTTCGACTACTTTGACTTCCATCTCACCGCGGTCACCTCCAATACTTTCGAGAGTATTGACACCCGCGGGCTCCTTATTGGAACTAGCTACGAGTCCGGCAACTCAACACGTGGGGTGTGGGGTCTCTATGGGAGCTACGACTATATATCGCCACAGGTATTTCGCGTCTCGAGCGCGGCTCTCTCGCTGGGTACAACCTGGCAGACATGGCTGTCGCGGGCCGTGGCTCTCCAGGGCACCGCCCTCGGTGGTGCCGGCTACGGCGCGGCTGGCAGCATCCACCGCACGGGCGACCGCGACTACCACTATGGCGCCGACCCCCAGGCGCTGCTCGCGCTGCGTCTCATCTTGGGCGACAGGGCGATGATCGACCTCACAGGGCGTG
>VBON01000108.1 GCA_005877525.1 Nitrospirota bacterium | reverse complement strand
GATCATGGCATCACTTTTATGGACAACTCCTGGGACTACCATGACGGAGGAAGCGAGATTCGCATGGGCAAGGCGCTACGCGACGGGTACCGGGAAAAAGTTTTCCTCATGACCAAGGTCGATGGCCGCACGAAGCAGGCTGCTGCCCAGCAGATCGACGAATCGCTCAAGCGCCTGCAGACCGATCACGTGGATTTGATGCAACACCATGAGGTCATCCGCCTGGAGGACCCTGACCGGATCTTCGCTGAGGGCGGTGCGCAGGAGGCCATGCTCGAGGCCAAGAAGGCCGGTAAGATCCGCTACATCGGATTCACGGGGCACAAAGACCCGGCGGTTCATCTACGGATGTTGGAGGTTGGGAGTAAACATCGTGCTCGATTTGACGCCGTCCAGATGCCCCTGAATCTGATGGATGCCCATTTTCGCAGTTTCCAGCACCAAGTCGTGCCAGTGCTGGTGAAAGAGCACATCGGGGTACTTGGTATGAAGTCGATGGGCGACAAGATCATTCTCGATAGCGGTGCCGTCAACCCGATGGAATGCCTGCATTACGCGATGAACCTGCCGACGTCGGTGGTTATCACCGGCATCGACAGCATGAAGATTCTCGATCAGGCACTCGAAGCAGTGCGAACTTTCCAGCCGATGGGACACGCACAAGTATCAGCGTTGCTCGACCGCACGGCGAAGCACGCTTCCAATGGGCGGTACGAGCAGTTCAAGACGACCCACAATTTCGATAGTACCGCCCGCCACCCGGAGTGGCTCGGGTGATTGCTAGTTCATCCTATTTCGACACGGTCCTCTTGATGTTAGGGTATATCGGATTCGTTATTTTGTAACCTTTTCGACATCCAGGATATGGATATCAAAGACCAGGTTCTGGCCCGCAAAGGGATGATTGAGGTCAAGGACCACTGAGTCATCCCTAATCGCCGCAACCGTCACCAACTGGCCTGTTGGTGCATTCAGGATCTCCCCTTCTTTGATTTCGGGTGGAAGATTGTCCTTGGGCACGGTGACCTTTTTCGTGTCATCGTATGGGCCGAACCCTTGGTCAGGAGTCAGGACCACCTGAGTCGAGTCGCCGGGCTGAAGCCCGTACAGAGCCTGTTCCAACACGGGATTCATTTGTCCGCTGCCGAGAACATATGACAGAGGCGCTTGACCCTCCGTCGTCACTTCCAGGTGTTTCTCAGGAGCCGAGACCGTATAATTCATCGTCACCTTCATGCCGTCCGAGATGTGTCTGGTGTCGTCGACCGCTGCTGTTGCCGTTGTCCCCGTCAAGACAGCCACTAGCACGATAAATTTAAGATATCTCTTCATCTTGGACCTCCTTTTCCTGCAGGCATTTGATCACTTTGGGTCAGCCTGCAGTTTCGAACAACGGACAAAATGCGGTGGGCCGGAGCGAAAAAGTCCAGAGGCGCAAGCCCTGACTTAAAATCCCTGGACATGCGAGGCCGACGATCCAGAACGCCCTCTTGAGGAAGTTAGCAGTATTAAGCGATACTTAGCGCCATGGATAGGCATACCGCATCTCCCTGCGAGACTCTCGCAGAGCAGTACCAAGCCCTGCTGGAAGTCTCTGAAGCAATTGCAGTTCAGCGGGATCTCCCCAGCCTGTTTCATGATCTTGCTCAGCGACTGCATCGCGTGGTTAATTTCGAGCACATGCGATTGCTCCTGTATGATGCCGAGCGGAACGTCATGCGCCTGCATGTCCTGGATGTCACAGAGACGGGAAAGCTACCTGCCTGCTGCGACTTGCCGGTGGAGGAATCTCCTGGCGGATGGGCGTGGAAGACCCAGCAACCATTGGTGGGTTATGCCAATGATGGTGGAGCAGGGCGTGAAATCATTTTGCGTGGTGCCTCTGACGACGGCGCAACGACGGCTGGGGGCGCTCGGGTTCGGAAGCTTGCAGGAAGCCGCGTACGAGGATGCCGATCTGGAATTCTTACAACAGGTCGCCAAACAAGTCGCAGTTGCCGTGGAGAACGCCCTCAACTACGAGAGCGTCCAGTCGGCTCAGCAGCTCCTCACGCACGAACGCGATCGTCTACGCTTGCTTCTCGAGGTAAACAACGCGGTGGTCTCTCGCCTGGATCTCCGGGACGTGTTCGAGGCCACGACGACATCGCTCCGTCGCGTGATGCCGTATGCGATTGCGAGTCTTTACCTAGCCGATCCTGATCAGAAAGCCTTTCACAGACACGCTCTTGTTTTCCCTGAAAGCAAGGGTCTGATCCACGAAGGCTTCGTAGGCCCCATCGATGATACACCTGCGGGCCCCGCCTTCAGGTCAGGCAAGCCAGCGCTGTTTGACGAGGACGGTCTCAAACGTCTGAATTCCGAGATTGGTCAGTTCCTTCTCGCGGAAGGTGTCAAATCCGGCTGCTGCGTCCCACTCCTCTCGCACGGCAAAGTCCTCGGGACGTTGAATGTAGGTAGCTTTCGAGAGGGATCATTTACCCCCGAGGAAGTTGATCTATTGAGCCAGGTGGCCAGCCAGTTCGCCATTGCGGTGGAGAATGCGCTGGCGTACCGGCAGATCGCTGAACTCAAGGATAAGCTGAACACGGAGAAGCTCTATCTCGAAGATGAAATCCGCTCTGAATACAATTTTGAGGAAATTGTCGGAGAGAGCCCTGCCCTTAAACGGGTTTTAAAGCACGTTGAAACGGTCGCTCCGACCGACTCCACGGTCTTGATCCTGGGCGAAACCGGGACGGGCAAGGAACTCATCGCACGCGCCATTCACAACCTCAGCGGGCGCCACGAGCGGACCTTCGTTAAAATGAACTGCGCGGCCATCCCCACAGGGCTGCTGGAGAGCGAGCTATTCGGCCATGAAAAGGGCGCCTTCACCGGCGCCATTGCCCAGAAAATCGGCCGGTTTGAGCTCGCTCATCAAGGCACGTTATTTCTTGACGAGATCGGCGACATTACTCTTGAGCTGCAGTCCAAGCTTCTTCGGGTGTTACAGGAACATGAATTCGAGCGGTTGGGAAGCACCCGTACCATCCGCGTAGATCTCCGTTTGGTAGCCGCAACGAATCGGGATCTGGCCCGAATGGTTAGCGACAAAGAGTTCCGGAGCGATCTCTATTATCGACTCAACGTGTTTCCCCTTGTTGTCCCGCCTTTGCGGGATCGGCCTGAAGACATTCCGTTGCTCGTGCGCTATTTCGCTCAAAAACATGCCCGACGCATGAACAAGCGGATCGAGGCGATACCGACGGAAACCATGTTGATGCTTTCCAAGTATCACTGGCCTGGTAATATCCGTGAGCTCGAAAATCTCATCGAGCGTGCCGTGATCCTGTCCCACGGACCCGACCTGCATGTCCCCTTGGCGGAGTTGAGAATACCGGATACCGCTCCTGCCAACGGCGTCGAGACTCTGGAAGCCGCCGAGCGAGAGCACATACAGCGAGCTCTCGAGCAATCGAATTGGGTAATCGGTGGGCCGTCCGGGGCCGCGACTCGGCTGGGCATGAAACGCACGACCCTCCAATCCAAGATGCGGAAACTCGGAATCTCTCAACGCTCGTAACCAGCTATTGCACGCGCCCACCAAGACACTACGCCCCCGTTAAGCGATTTTAAGCCTGCAGCCACGCTTGATTCGATGCCGACCCTGCGGCATCGCGCCGATATCTCGGCACTGTTCCTTCGGCTTGGGCGATCCTTTCTAAAAGAACCCTTCAAAATCGATCGATAAGTCTTCCATAGTTTCAGCGATTTAGCGATTTCCATACGCCGAGAGCCCATTTGGAACGCGGATTGCCAATGACTTAGGTCATGGCACAATTTCAGAACAAGGAGGCACCGTGATGGAACTAACATTTCCTCTCCGAAATGGCACGCGTGCGGGCGTCATACCACGTCAAGGCCTGGAGGATCTCGTGATTGAGAAGCGGTGCCTTGAGCAGTCTGCTGCAACGAAAAACGTCGCAGTCATCTTCCATGTGCCGAACAACCAGGTATTGGACCGAATCATGCAAAAATTCGGACCTGCGGATTGTTGAGGTATTTCACGATGACCAGAGAAGGAACCACGCCATGATCATTCTGGACGAGGGACCCACTTTCGAGATGAGCGCATCACTGAACCGCTCGAACCGATCCTCGCTGGATGTAACGTCGACCGAACTCGTAACAGTCGCGGCGCTCACCGCACTGCAGTATCCCAAGGAGCAGCTTCAGATCCACATCGAGAGCGCGCTCGCCGCCGGCTGCAGTCCACAGGAGATTACTGAAGTTATCCTTCAGATGGCGCTATATGCGGGGCTGCCCGCAGTCAGGAATGCGTTACAGGCGAGGGCAGACGTATTTCACAGGGCGCAATTAGAACAAGGAGCATGACAATGAGATGCCGTCGTTGTAAGGGGTTGCTCGTGAAGGAGCGAATCTATGATCTGTATGATACGCAATTGCATCTGGATGCCTGGCGCTGTGTGGCGTGCGGAGATGTGCTGGATGCCCTAATCCTCCGCAATCGAGTAGCCAGGAAAGCGCAATAATGCTGAAAATCACCCAGCAGATTGAAAGCGACATCATCATCCTGGTCCTGGAAGGACGCCTCACGGGACCTTGGGTGAGAGAATTGGAGCTCTGCTGGCGCTCTGCTGATGGCACGCCACAGATCCATCCTATCCGCGTCGATCTGTCCTCGGTCACCTTCATTGACGCTGAGGGGAAAGCCCTGCTCACTCGGATGTGCCGTGAGGGGGCTCAGTTAGTGACGACGGGATGTTTAAACAAGTGCATCGTCGAAGGGATCATGCGGTCGGAGGAAAAGAAGGTGTGATGATGCAAGGTCACGCCGAGAAGAGGAGTCACGAAATGGCACTACTCGCAGGAAAAGTCGTAATTGTGACAGGCGCATCCAACGGGATCGGCCGCGCCATAGCCGAGCGGTTGGCCCAAGACAACGCGATGGTGGTGGTGAATTACGGAAAGAGCGTGGAGAAAGCCAAGGCGGTGGTGGCGGAAATCGAGTCGAAAGGGGGCCAGGCTGTCGCGATCCATGCCGATATGAGCAAGATCGCCGACGTCCGCCGGCTGGTAAACGACACGGTGAAGAAGTTCGGTCGGCTGGATATTCTGGTAAACAACGCTGGCATGTTCATCCCGAAGGCGTTAGTGGAAACGACGGAGGAGGAGTTCGATCAAATCTTCGCGTTGAATGCCAAAGGCCCCTACTTCGCGATGCAGGAAGCCGCGAAGGTGATCAGAGATGGTGGCCGCATCGTGAATATTTCGACGGATGGAACTCATATGGGTTTGTCCGGTGCGACAGTCTATCTGGGGAGCAAAGGCGCCCTTGAGCAGTTTACCAAAGGGCTGGCCCATGAACTGGCACCCAGAGGTGTCACGGTCAACACTGTGTCGCCAGGATTCACGGAAACGGCGATGTTGCCCGATGCATTTCGCGAGACGGGCGCGCAGATGTCGCCGCTGAAACGACTGGGCACGGCTCAGGACATTGCGGGCGTCGTGGCGTTCGTCGTGAGCGACCAGGGGCGTTGGCTGACGGGCCAAAACATCCATGCCAGCGGCGGCGTGGTGATGTAATCAAGGAGAAGTTCATGAAAGAAGACCTCGAAAAAGTCAAATTGCTCGCCCGCGATCTGCGAAATAAAAAGGAGTTCCCGCGTAGTCCGCGTCAGACGCTGGCAGGCTATGTATTGGCGGCACGCGCGTTGGACAAATGCCGCGCAGTCCTCGTCGGCTGGCAAGGCGAATACCATTCCAACTGCCCGCTCGATCAGCGGTGGCTAAAGTACGCCGAGATTAACTATGATGCGTATAAGGCGTTTGTTGCTACCGGCGCGACGGACCAAGAGGTCGCCGCGTGGATTGGCGAACACGCCAAGAAACGTTCCCGTGCGGACATCATTATGTGGAACAATAAGGAACGCGACCTCCGCTTGAGCGACCTGTCGCCAGAACTGCAGGAATATATGGAGGACTACATTGCCACATCCGTTCCGCGCCACCGCGTGGTCTACCACTGGTTTGATGTGTACGACCTGGAAGAGGAGCGTATTTGAAACTGCCACAGCATAACGCGCAGAACGACGTCGTCACCTATGGATGACGTGACGCAATTCCTGATCCGGCATGGCGGGCTCGTTCTCTTCGCCGTGGTGCTTGCCGAGCAGGTGGGATTGCCGATTCCTGCGGTGCCCGTGCTGCTCGCCGCCGGGGCGCTGGCGGGAGCCGGCAAGATGAATGGGGACTCACGGCGTGCTTCATCGGCGACCTGATTTGGTACTACTTGGGCCGTTATCGTGGGCGCCAGGTTCTGAGCCTTCTGTGCCGCATCTCGCTTGAGCCGGATTCGTGCGTGCGCCGCACGGAGGATCTCTTTGTCAGGCAGGGCATGCGGTCTCTCATTATCGCCAAGTTTATCCCCGGCCTCGGGACCATCACGCCGGCCCTGGCAGGTCTTTTTAAGGTCCGCATCGCGCAATTCCTGCTCTATGACGGCATCGGCGCGCTTCTCTGGACGGTGGCGTTCCTTGCGCCGGGCTACCTTTTCAGCAATCAACTGGAGAAGCTCGCAGAACACGCAGCGCGTTTCGGGAGTTTGCTGATCGTCCTGGTCCTGGCCGCCTTGGCACTCTACATCGCCTATAAATATGTCCACCGCGTTCGTCTGCTCCGGGAATTGCGCATTGCGCGCATCAGCGTGGATGAGCTGAAACAAATGATGGATGCTGGTTGTGAGGTGATGATTGTCGACCTGCG
>VBON01000107.1 GCA_005877525.1 Nitrospirota bacterium | reverse complement strand
CGCTGCCGAAGCCCAGCATCGATACTGGCATGGGATTAGAGCGGCTGGCGGCGGTCGTGCAGGAGAAAACCACAAACTATGATTCGGATCTCTTTCGCCCGATCATTCGGGCGATTGAAGAGCTCGCCCATCGGCCGTATGGGACTTCCGAAGATGAGGATCGGGCGATGCGCGTCATTGCCGATCATCTTCGCGCTATCTCGTTTATGATCGCGGACGGGATCCTGCCGTCGAATGAGGGCCGGGGCTACGTGTTGCGGCGTATCCTGCGCCGCGCTGGACGCTACGGGCGGCTGCTCGGTCTCGAGGGTCCCTTCCTCTACAAGCTCACCGATGTTGTCATTGCGGAAATGAAGGCGGCCTATCCTGAGCTGGAGCGGACCAAAAGCACGATCCATCATGTCACCAATGCGGAAGAGGAGCGCTTTCTGGACACATTGGACAAAGGTCTTCGACTCCTTGATGAGATCGTGGCGGACGCCAAGCGCGCGAAACGGACGTCAATCTCCGGCGAAGCGCTCTTCAAATTGTACGACACCTATGGATTCCCGCTTGATCTGGCCGCGGATTCCGCTAAAGATCAGGGACTGACGCAGGATGAAGCCGGATTTCAAGTCGCTCTTCAGGAACAGCGGGAACGGGCGAGAAAGAGCGCCGGGTTCGAAGCGACGAAGACGAAACCCATCTATACCGAAGTGAGCCGGCTCGCTTCGGCTACGGTGTTCTTAGGCTATGAGGAGTTCACCACGCAGGCGACTGTGCTGGCCATTATCACGCAGGAACGGATGGCGAAGGATGCGGTGGAGGGCGATGAAGTGGAAGTGGTCCTCGATCGGACGCCATTTTACGCAGAGGGCGGCGGTCAAGCTGGAGATCAAGGTGTCCTGACAGGGCCGGAAGGTACCATCGAGATCAAACAGACGATCAAGCCGGTTCCGGAGGTGTTCGTCCATCAAGGGATTGTGACGCGGGGACGAGTCCGGCAGGGAGACCTCGTACAGGCGAGCTTGAATCTGTCGCTCCGATTGGCGGCCGCGCGCAATCATACGGGAACCCACCTGCTCCATGCGGCACTTCGCGAGGTCCTCGGCCCGCATGTCAAGCAATATGGCTCGCTGGTCGCGCCGAACCGTTTGAGGTTCGACTTCGCTCATTTCTCTCCGGTGCGCCCTATACAACTTGAGGAAGTCGAGGGACTCGTCAACGAACGGATACGGCTCAATGACCGGGTCGGAACGAAGGTCATGGGGATTACCGAAGCTGTTCAGGAGGGCGCGCTGGCCTTTTTCGGCGACAAGTACGGCGACAAGGTGCGGGTGGTTGAGATCGATGCATTCAGCAAGGAACTGTGTGGCGGCACCCATTGCCGACAGACAGGGGAGATTGGGCTCTTTAAGCTGGTCGCTGAAACCGGAGTGGCGGCCGGCGTGCGCCGGATCGAGGCGCAGACGGGCGAGGGCGCGTATGAACTCCTCAAGCATCGCGAGGCGGAGATCCAGGCCTTGGCCGATCTCTTGAAGACGAACCCTCCGGATGTCCTGGCAAAGGCCCGCAAACTGGTTGCCTCTCTCAAGGAAAAGGACCAGGAACTGGAAAAACTCAAAGCCCGGTTGGCGAGCGGAGGAGCCGGAAAAGAGGCCGGTGAGATACGGAAAGTTTCGGGGATCTCTGTCTACAATCATCAAATGGACGGAATGGAGATGAACGATTTGCGAGCGCTTGCTGACATTGTGCGGGACAGAGAGAAGTCCTGCATCGTGGTGCTAGGCTCCGTCAAGGACGACAAGGCCTCGTTACTCGTTGCCGTCACGAAGGATCTTTCGGGACGATTTCCGGCCAATGAATTGATCAAACCTTTAGCCGCTATCATTGGTGGCACGGGCGGGGGGCGGCCCGAGATGGCGCAGGCCGGCGGGAAACTGACTCATGAGATGGACAGAGCGCTCGCTCAGGCTTTTTCGGAGGTCGAGCGGAAAGCGAAGGGTTGAAACTTTTCCTCGCGTTCACAGCTACAGTTCTGCTGATTGGCGGGGTCGCCTGGTACAGCCACCGGGGGCTCGATCTCCCGCCGCTGGATGTGGAGATTCACCACGTGGTGGAGATCCCCGCCGACGCTTCCTTCAAAACTGTCGCCGGTCTACTTGCTCAAAAGGGACTCATCGTCAGCCCATTCTGGTTTCGGCTCCTCGGCAAGATCCAGGATGCCGAACGAAGGATCAAGCCAGGCGAATACGACTTCCACACGCGTATGCGCCCACGAGAAATCCTCGACGCCCTCGTCAAGGGCAAAGTCATCTTGTACAGCGTCTTGATTCCGGAAGGGTTCACCGCCCATCAGGTGGGGAAGCTGCTAAGCGAGCGCGGTCTCGCTGAGGAGACGGCGATCAACCGGCTGGTCACCGACCCCGATTTCGTACAGTCGCTGGGAGTCGATGCTCCCACATTGGAAGGCTATCTGTTTCCCGACACCTATTACTTCCCGCGGCACACGAAACCGGAGGAGATTTTAAAAACGATGGTCGGCCGGTTCCGGCAGGTTTTCCCCGTCGGTTTGCAAGCGCGCGCGGCCGACCTCGCAATGACCGAGCGCGAGGTGGTCATCCTTGCCTCGATCATTGAAAAGGAGACCGGGCAGGATGACGAGCGGCCTCTCATCTCGGCTGTCTTTCACAATCGTCTGAGGAAGAAGTTGCCTCTGCAGAGCGATCCCACGATAGTCTATGAACTGCCTGACTTCGACGGGAAGTGGACGCGCGCGATGTTGGCCCGCGCCACGCCCTACAACACCTATCTCCATGCGGGATTGCCTCCCGGTCCGATCGCGAATCCGGGCCTCAAGTCGCTTGTCGCCGCCATGAATCCCGCGCCTGTGCACTATCTCTATTTCGTGTCCAAGAATGATGGCTCACATCAGTTCTCTTCGAGCCTTGTAGAACACAACCGCGCGGTCCATCAGTATCAAAAGAAGGCCGCGCGGCCGGGCGGGGGGCGCAAGGAGAAATGAGATCTATCATGGTCTTGTTGGTCATCTTTCTTTTGGGGCCCGAGCCGTTTGCGGGGGCGGAAATTTGGGCGTGCAAAAAAGGAGATGGGGGAGAAATTTACTCGGATCACAGCCTGGGCGGGAACTGTCGGAAACTGGAAAAATTGCCGGAACTCATCCCCGCGCCTGTGACTCCTGTTCCAAAGAGCCGGGAAGAGGTGGGCACAGGGATACTTCAGCCGCGCCCGGCCGAACCTGAGCAGACGCCGGTTGCCGGCGGAGGCCGAAAGATTGATCCGCCGTCATATGACATGATTACCATTCATGACGTCAAGGCCACGCCCAACTATAACGGCGCGCTGGGCACCGCTGTCTATCAGGCCGATATGCGCCTGATGAACGAGGACCCGGATTGGACTGCCGCAGAGGTCTGCGTCGAAGTCCACTTTCGTGACCCGCCGAAGATTTTCATCGACGTGCAGCAGGCAAGGTGTCTGGAAGGCCTCAAGTCACTGGAGGACCGCGCCTTCACAGTGGTATACATCGGCACGATCCCAGCGAAGGTATCCCC
>VBON01000106.1 GCA_005877525.1 Nitrospirota bacterium | reverse complement strand
ACCAGGGTCTTCGGCACGTCCTTAATCGCGGCGAATCCCCCCGCCATGTCCCCGTACAGGGTCGAGTAGCCTACGCTCATTTCACTCTTGTTACCCGTTGTCAGCACCATCCACCCAAACTTGTTAGAGAGGGCCATAAGCAACATCCCCCGGATTCGGGCCTGTAGATTCTCCTCCGCGATATCCGTGCGTCGTCCCTTGAAGATCGGTGCTAAGGCGGCGCGATAGGCGCCAAACATCGGCGCAATCGGGACCGTCAACAAGCGGATGCCGAGATTGCGTGCCATAGCCTCCGAATCTTCCTGGCTTTCCCGCGAGGTATGAACGGAGGGCATGAATGCCGCGATGACCTGGGAAGCCCCCAGGGCATCCACAGCCAGCACGGCCGTGAGCGCCGAGTCGATGCCGCCGCTGAGGCCCAGGACGACCTTGGCGAATCCGTTCTTGCGCACATAGTCGCCGAGGCCCAGGACCAGCGCGCGGTAGACCTCCTCCAGTGGATTCAGCGCAGCCGGAAGCCCTTCGTCCACCGGCCGGCGGCGCGCTGTCCGATGCTGTGCGGAGAGCACGATCCGGTCGACGTGCACACCCTGCCGCTGGAGTTTCAAACGTTGCTTTCCGCGTCGCGAATCGTGCTGCCGGACTCGGACAACCGCGTCAGCATCCACATCAGCCAGCACAAGGTCTTCCTCGAACGCCTTCCCGTGCGCAACCGTGCGCCCCTGGTGATCCAGGACAAGACTGTTCCCATCAAACACCAGTTCGTCCTGGCCTCCGACCGCGTTGGCGTACGCTACGATGACCCGATTGTCCCTAGCCCGCGTCGCCAGCATTTCTTCCCGGAACCGAAGTTTGCCGCGGTGGTACGGAGAGGCACTGATATTGACAATGACCTCGGCGTCTCCTACCAACGCCTGGGAGAAGGTGGGTCCTTGGGGATACCAAATATCCTCACAGATGTTCACGCCGATGGTAATCCCATTCAAAACCACGGTGCTTGCCTGCTTCCCGGGCTGAAAATAGCGGTTTTCATCGAATACGCCGTAGTTGGGCAGAAAGACCTTATGATGGCGAGCGACGATCCGGCCGCCAGAGACAACGGCGGCGGCATTGTAGAGGTCCTCCCCGCGATCCACGAACCCCACCACAGCAGCGATGCCTTTGATCGTGCGCACCACTTCTCGCAGCACCTTCAAATTATCATCGATGAATTGCGATCGCAGCACGAGGTCTTCGGGAGGGTATCCCGTCAAGGTCAGCTCGGGAAACACCACCAGGTCAGCTTTCGCGTCCCGGGCCGCTTCGACGCCGCGCCGCACAAGAGCAGCGTTCCCTTGAAAGTCGCCGACGATCGTATTCACTTGTGCCAACGCAATACGCAAAATTCGCATCATTTAGCCTATAAAAAGAAACCGTCCTTTAGCCCGTGATGGTCCGGACCGAAGGACGGCATTGTCCGAAAACAGAAACGACGCCTTTCCCTGATCGAGCCGAAGCCTTCGAGCTTCATCGGGGAAAGACGCCGTCGTCGTCATAGCACCTCTTCGTGCTATGAGGGGGGTTTATACCATGCGGTATTTTAAGGTGTCAACACTTTTTCCAACTATTTCCCCGCCACCCGCTTATCCAGTTCCCCGGCCAACAAAATGGCATCGGCGATCTCGCGCATCGACCGGCGGGTATCCATGCTCTGGCGTTGCATGAGCCGGAACGCCTCCTCTTCGGATATCTGCCTGGTTCTCATGAGCAAGCCCTTCGCGCGCTCGACCGTCTTCCTGACCGCCAGGGCTTCTTGCATTTCGAACGATTTTTCCATGAGGCTGGTATTGACGATAGCAATCGCTGCCTGGCTGGCAACGGCCTGCAGCACCTTGCGCTCTTCGCTGGTGAAGGAATGCTCGTGAGCCGTGTAGCTGTTGATGACTCCGATCGGCTTGTCCTTTACCAGCATCGGGACGGAGAGCAGCGAGCAGAGCCCTTCTTTGCGCGCCAGGTCGGGATACATATACTCCGGGTCCTTGGTCACATCGAGAACGGCAATCGGGCGGCGCTCCTTGAGGGCCCGCCCGCTGATGCTTTGCCCGACCTTCAGATTCGGCTTGCTGCGATACATCTCGCTGAGACTCTGAGTCGCCGCAATCCGCAATTCGTCCCGTTCAGGATCCAGCAGCATGATCGAACACGTGGCTGATCCCATCATTTCCGCGGTCATGGTCACCAGCAGATGAAGGATTTCTTCCAGTAACCGCCCGGAGGTGATCGTGGCGCTCACCTGCGAGAGCGTCTCGACTTGCCGCGCCTTCTTGGTGATCTCCGCATGCAAGCGGGCCGTCTCGATGGCCCCACCGACCTGCCTGCCCATCGTCGCCATGAGGGCGACTTCGTGCGGGCGATGGCGATGAGTCTCCTTGTGCTGCAAGTTGATGACGCCGATCACCTCGTGCTTTGCGATGATGGGCACGGACAAGAAGGCCTGATGACGATCTTCGGGCAGGTTATGAAACCATTTGAACCGGGAATCATCGCTCGCATTACTGGCAATCGCGACGGGCCGCCCCTGCTGCGCCACCCATCCCGTAATGCCCTCGCCCAAACCCAATCGAATTCGGCCGATCAGCTTTGGATGCGGGTTTTTTGACGCCCGCAATACCAGCTCATCGGGACGGGAACTCACCAGATAGACCAGACAGGCATCCGCCTTCGTGACCTGCACCGCGATCTCCATGATGTCGCGCAAGACCGCGTCGAGATCAAGATTCCCACTGATGGTTTCGGACACCTGGTGCAGAATCTCCGCCTCGCGAGTCTTCTCACGAAGAGCACGGCGAAGTGCCTGGAGCGAGGTATCGCTGCTGCGCTTCATGTGCGTGTCGGCCGGCGGCGGTGAGCGGCCAGTGCCTCCTCCCGGAGGAACGCTCGAAGATCGGCCTCGCCGATGGGGACGACCGTCACTTTACCGATTTGAGTGGGCAAGACAAAATGGATCCGCCGATCTTTGACCTTCTTATCCTGCCGCATGGCGTGAATTAAAGCAGTCGTCGAATGCGCCGGAAGCTCCGCAGGAAGCCCCGCGCCTTGCACCAGGTTTCGGATGCGTTCCACGACAGTCTTGCCGGCAAGTCCCAAGCGGCTCGCCAAATCCGCCGCGGCCACCATGCCGATCGCCACGGCTTCGCCGTGCTGATAGCGCCGATACCGCGTCACGGTTTCGAGCGCGTGCCCGAGCGTATGGCCGAAGTTCAAGATCCGGCGGCGATCTCCTTCCCGCTCGTCGGCGGAAACAACTCTCGCCTTAATCGCGCACGACGTGCGTAGAATGTAGTCCAGGCTGTCGGACTCCCGCGCCAGGATCCGCAGCATGTCCCTTTCCAGGAATTCGAAAAATCCGGCATCCTCAATCACGCCGTATTTGATAACTTCGGCGAGCCCCGCTCGGTATTCTCTGAGAGGCAGGGTCGTGAGAGCCAAGGGGTCAATGAGCACAATGCGCGGCTGGTAAAACGCCCCGATGAGGTTTTTGCCCAGACGATGGTTGACGCCGGTTTTACCGCCGATACTCGCATCGACCTGGGCCACCAGCGTGGTGGGGACCTGCACGAAAGGAATGCCGCGCAGATAGGCCGACGCGGCGAATCCTGCGAGATCCCCGACCACCCCGCCGCCCAGGGCGATCAGCGATGTCTGTCGCTCGCGTCGAGTCCGAACCAGGAAGTCGAGAATCCTGTTCAGCCATTGCATGGTCTTCGCCGCTTCGCCTTCCGGCACCACCATGAGTCCGACATCGAAACCTTCCGTCTTCAAGCCGCGAATGACCCGGGTAGCATACAGCCGCTTCACGATGGGATTGGTAATGATCACGGCTGAGGGACCCAGACCCAGCGGCGTCAACTCCTTTCCGAGACGATCGAGTAGACCCTTTTGCACAAGGATGTCGTAACTACGATCTCCCAGACTGACCGTGAGACGGTCAGCCGCCGCTATTGGATTGAACACGGATGGACGGAGCGTGGTCATGGTCGAACTCTGGGCGGGAGTGCCAAGTCTAGAACCGCTTGACGTAGTCCTGATAGGCGTCGTAGTTGCGTCGCATCTCCTGCAACGTGTCCCCACCGAACTTTTCGATGAAGGCAGACGCCATCTCGTATGCCACCACGGCCTCGCCCACGACGCCGGCGGCAGGGACGGTGCAAATATCAGAGCGCTCGATGGTGGCCTCCACCGGTTGCTTGGTCAGAATGTCCACGCTCTTCTTGGGGTTGTACAGTGTGGAAATTGGCTTCATCGCGGTACGGAGCACGATGGGTTGTCCCGTGGTGATTCCGCCTTCGAGCCCACCGGCGTTATTGCCGCCCCGGGTAAAGCCCTGGTCATAAAAGATGTCGTCGTGCACCTCCGAGCCAAAGCGCTGTGCCGCCTCGAAACCCATCCCCACCTCGACCCCTTTCATGGCCTGGATGCTCATCAAGGCCATGGCGAGCCGGCCGGTGAGGCGACGATCCCATTGGGCATAGCTGCCCAACCCAAGAGGGGGGTTCGTGACCACGACTTCGAAGATTCCCCCGAGGGTGTCGCCCTTATGCTTGG
>VBON01000104.1 GCA_005877525.1 Nitrospirota bacterium | reverse complement strand
TCAAAAAGAAGGCCTACTAGTGGACACAAAAGAGTCATCTCACTAGATTTTGCTAGGCCTTTCGCCCCACGGACCCGAACGTCTGAGACTCTCTCCTGCTCGCCTTGAAAGAGTTAGGATTTTACGCACGGTCCAGAGAATTGTCAAACGAAAGACCTCTGATTTACGGTCTTATGCGCTGTTTCCTACCTGAATCCTTGGTAAAACTCCAGGATGTCCTTCTAATTCTAAGCTCTACGAACTCGTCTAAAGAGTTAAGTATTTTAACTGGCTAGATAAAGGCCAGACCGAGGTCATCGGCGAAGGCGAGACCGGCACGCGTCGGCCGTAACGATGCTTCCTGGATTTCCAGCCATCCGGCACTCGTGGCCTGCGCAATCGGTGTTCGAAAGCGTTTGAGAGGCGCGATCCCATAGCGGCGCTCCAACTGGGCCAGTTCTATGCCCTTTACCTGTCGCAGGCCAAAGGCGATAGCCTCTCGCAAGCGCAAATCGTAGTTTACTTCCTCTCGTGCCGCCACGGGCAACGCTCCCCGCAGCAAACAGTGATGGTATTCCTGGAGCGACTCGACATTGGAAAACCGTTCCCCATCAAGATAGGAGTGGGAGGAAGGACCAAGGCCTAGCCATTCCCGGTCCGTCCAATAGCCAACATTGTGTCGGCAGGTAAAGCCCGGGCGCGCGAAATTGGAGACTTCATACTGTACATAGCCGGCCGCCTCGAGCGTCGATCGTCCCGTCTCGAACATCTCCGCCATTAGATCATGGGAGGGTAGGACGAGATGTCCCGCTTCTGCATCTCGCGCAAATCTTGTTCCTTCCTCAATCGTCAGATTGTAGAACGAGAGGTGCTCGGGTTCTAGCGCGGCTGCGGATTTGATATTTGCAAGGAGTCGCTCCAGCGATTGCCCTGGCAGGCCGTACATCAGATCCAGATTCAGATTCCTGAAGCCAATCTGCCGGGCAAGCCGCACAGCCATTTCGATCTGGACAGGGGTATGCGATGACCCAAGGGAGTTGAGCTCGTCGCTCTCAAAAGACTGCGCCCCCAGACTCAATCGATTGCAGCCCGCACGAAGGAGCGCCTCCAACAATGGCCCATTAATGCCCGATGGATTCGCTTCTACGGTGATTTCGGCGGCACGGTCCACTCGAAACGCGTCTCGACACGCTTGCAGGATCCCGCCTAATTGGTCTCCCGTCAGGGTCGTGGGGGTGCCACCCCCGACGTAAATCGTTTCAATGACTCGGCCCCGCAAAGCCTGCATCTCTCGGTAGAGACAAATCTCAGTGATGAGATCCTTCACAAAGGCAGTGGCCCGTTCTTCACGAAAGCCACGAGTGACAAACGCGCAGAAGTGGCATACCCGTTCGCAGAAAGGTATATGAAGATACAGCCCGACGGCATCTTCGCGGAGTGCTATGGGCATGCGATAACCATGTTATCTATCAGCCGCGTCTTGCCGATCCACACCGCCAGCAGTAAGACCACCCGGCCCTTTACCACCCGCACTTCATCCAGCGTGGCCGGATCCGCAACCGCGGCATACTCCAACCGTGCCAGGGGTTCATCGCGGACGCGACGAATCATAGTATCGAGAACTTTTTTCACGGAGCGTTCCCCGGTCCGGAGCATACCTCGCGCTGCCGTTAATGCCGCAAAGAGGGCGCCGGCGGCTTTTCGCTCGGGGGATGACAAAAAGCGATTCCGCGAACTCAAGGCCAATCCGTCCCTTTCCCGGACCGTCGGGCCAACCACGATCTCAACGGGCACATCCAAGTCGCGCACCATCTGCTTCACTACTACAGCCTGCTGGTAGTCTTTTTGCCCGAAGAAGGCTCGGTCCGGTCCGACCAGGTGGAATAGCTTAGTCAAAACTGTCGTCACTCCTTCGAAATGGCCGGGTCGCGACTGGCCTTCATACCGTTCGGTGAGCTTCGTGACCCTCACTCTCGTCTGAAAATTTCCCGGATAGATCTCCCGTACGTGGGGAAGAAAGACGACCTCCACATCTTCCTGCCTGCAAAAACGAAGGTCCTCGACTACCGGCCGCGGATACTGATTGAGATCCTCACGCGGCCCGAACTGTAGAGGATTCACAAAGATACTAACGGCAACAGCATCTGTCGCACGTTTAGCTGCCCGAATCAAGGATGCATGGCCGGCATGCAAAGCGCCCATCGTGGGAACGTAGCCGATCTTTTGCCCTGATTCGCGGCGCTCAAGTGCCCATGCCCGTATTGCGCGACCCGTCCGGATCGTTCGCATCAAGAGGCCGGCAACCCACAGCGATCTCCTCCTCGACTCCAGGGAATCACGGGATGGGGCAACCGGCGAACCTCATGCGGATCGTGAACCCTTTCCAGCAGGGCCGAGACCGTTTGTTTCAGAACCGGATGGCACAGGTCTGGGGCCAATTCGGCGAGTGGAACTAGGACGAACCGGCGAAAATGCAGGCGAGGATGGGGTAGGATCAAGCCATTTGGGCCAGGCTCTTTCATAACCTGGTCCCCATAGAGTAGCAGATCAAGATCGATCGTCCTCGGCCCCTGTCTCTTGTCCAGGGTCCGGCCGAGACCGCGTTCAGTCTCAAGCAATAGCTCCAACAGGCGCTCGGCCGGCAATTCCGTTTCGATTTTGGCGACCAGATTGAGAAATGGCCCGCCGACATCGCCAACGGCTTCTGTCTCATATGTGAAAGAATAGCCGGTCAAAACGCTTCGCGGAAGCAATCCCAAAAGCCCCAACGCACGCGAGCAGAAGTCGCGCCGATCGCCGAGATTCGAACCGATGCCGATGTAGGCTTCAACCTTTGGCATATTCGCTCATCTCCTAGGCGTTGAGCCCCACCTTCTCAATACGCTCCACGGCTTCGGCCAGGCGTTCCTTGTTTGTGCATAGTGTCATTCTGATATAGCCTTCACCCGCATCTCCGAACCCATTGCCAGGCGTCGTCACAATGCCGGTCTTCTCGAGCAAATACGCCGTAAACGATGCCGAAGTAAAACCTTTCGGCACGGTAATCCAGACATAAAACGCCGCATGCAGCGGCTCAACCTCAAGCCCGATGCGCTTGAGACCGGTCAACAGCACATCGCGCCGCTCTTGATAGATGGAGCGGATGCCGTCCACGAGTGCCTCACCGGATTGCAATGCCGTGATGCCCGCTTCCTGCACGGCCTGAAACACCCCTGAGTCCAGGTTGCTCTTCACCTTACCCAGGGCCGCCAGCACCTGCGTATTTCCCACGGCGAACCCGATGCGCCAGCCGGTCATATTGAATGTCTTGGACAACGAATGGAACTCCACCCCCACCTCTTTTGCGCCATCCGCTTCCAGAAAGCTCGCGGGCCGCCGGCCGTCATAATATATCTCAGAATAGGCGGCATCATGGCAGACGATGACTCTGTGCTCCTGCGCAAAGTCGACCACCCGTTTGAAAAACTCTTTGCCGGCGGTCGCGGACGTGGGGTTGTTCGGGTAGTTGAGAAACATGAGCTTTGCTTTACGCGCCACGTCCGCAGGAATGGCGGCAAGATCAGGAAGGTAGTGATTGGCCTTCGTCAACGGCATCATGTACGAGACGCCACCCGCAAAACCCGTCCCGACCGGATAGACCGGGTAGCCGGGAGTCGGCACGAGTACGATATCGCCGGAATTCACCATGGCCAGGGGCACATGGCCGATCCCTTCCTTGGAACCGATCAGCGTGAGGACTTCGGTCCCGTCGTCCAACGAAACCCCAAAGCGACGTTGGTACCAGGTCGCTACTGCCTGGCGAAATGTCAGCATCCCCTCATACGACGGATACTGATGATGCTTGGGATTGCCGACTTCCTGTCGCATCCGCTCGACAATGGGCGCCGGCGTCGGTAGATCGGGGTCGCCGATCCCCAGGTTGATGATATCCATCCCACGGGCAATTGCCTTCTTTTTCATCTCGTCAATCGCCGCGAACAAATATGGGGGAAGTGTCTTGATCCGGTCTGCAGGTTCGATCGGAAATTCGGCCATGCCCTATGCTCCTTTAAACCCTCTCTCCTCCGAAAGAAAGGAAAGGGTGAGGGGATTCTTTAGCAACGCGAGTATCAGATTACTGCATGAGCTGGCGAAAGAAAAGCCATTTTGACAGCCCTCACCCTACATGCTAGCGTGGCTCATGGCGTTGCGGGCTGCATTGTGGTTCACTCTGGTCTTCCTTCCCGTCAGTCTTCAGGCACAAGTTAGTGAGCCACACGGCAGCCCAGCCTCTCTCCCTAGCCTTATCATGAAGTATCTGAGCACGCCGAATGCTG
>VBON01000103.1:4781-5162 GCA_005877525.1 Nitrospirota bacterium | reverse complement strand
ATCCCTTCTAGGAGAGCGCCATGAACGTGATGGAGTTCCTGTCAAAGGTCGGCACGGCTGTGAAAGTCGTGCCGGAACCGGAACAGGTGAATGCGAAGCGCCAACTCGCCATGATCACGCCGAACGAGTGGCGGATCGAAGGCGTTCAAGACAAACGGCTTGAGCTTAAGAATATCCAAAGCGGTCACACCATGCTTCTGCCCGAAACTTACATTCGCGCCATGAGCCATAACAAATTGGAGGTTCGGTTTAAGATCGTACTGAAAACTAAGCGGACGGTGTTTTAACAGCCTCTCCTTGACGCTCCCCTTGCAAGCCCTGTATAAGTCTTACGATTCGAGCTCCTCGCGAATGACACTGGCAATGTCATGGACGCCGAGC
>VBON01000103.1:0-4654 GCA_005877525.1 Nitrospirota bacterium | reverse complement strand
GGTTGGGGGTTCAAATCCCTCCGGGCGCACCAGTCATCACTAAAGGAGGAAAGTTATATTGAGCCGGATGCCACATGGATGAGAAGCGCCATTTCTCTACCCATTCTTTCGTTACTCCGGCAACACATAGCTGACGCCGACGATAAAGAGGTGATCGGTCGGCTTGCGACCCGGGGCCGGATTACTGTCGTACCGGAGATCGTACTCGAGATTCATGGCAAATTGTTTGTAGACCGGCACCCGGAAGCCTTGGTCGGCACGCAGACGCCAGGCGTTTGGCGCGTTGAAATCGTAAAAGCCTTGCTGGCGATGGAAAAAAATCAGGCGTTCCGGGATCAGGGCCGTGTTCAATGTGATTGCCCACACGCCCGCGGCGGTACTGTCATGCGGGCGCGTGCGCCAATCCTCGTTCACATAGGCAAGCCCGAGCATGCCTGAGAGCTGGGTCCGTTTCGTGTCGATAAATTGGTAGCCGGGTCCGGCTCCGAAGGTGCTTCTCAGATTTAAGTCCTGAAAGGTGTCCTGCTCGAACAGCGCAAAGGTGTCCAGAAAGACCCGCTTTGTGAGAAAGAAGTCATATTTGAGTTGCGCCAAGGCGTTGCGGACGTTGATCTTCTTGGACTGCTCCCCATAATTGTATTTGCCCTCGATCGAGAATCGATGCCGGTCGGCACGGAAGGTATACAACCCGGATGCGTTGATCGCCTTGGAATCTGAATTGCCCTTGGCGATGACGCCGGCGAGATTGAACGCCCCGCTGTAGGTAACATTCGGCGGTGGATTGATGGCCTGGATGTTCGTGAACGGAATCGCCATCGTGGCTCCGAACTGATCACTGGTCACCACGATCCGCTCTGCCGATGGCGACGTCACGACTCCCTGCAAGACCGACCCGTCGAGTGTTTGGACTTTGAGGGGCGCCTTTGACGTGATCTCCTGGATGTCCTTCCAGTCGATCTTCACCTCGCCTGCGTAGGTGGTCTTCAAGACCAAGATACCCTCTCCCATCTTCAGGATGTCCCCGCTCAATCGGTCCCCATTCTTTAGCATCACCTCATCAGCCCAGGCCGTCGCAGCGTGCCAGGCAAGTACACAAAAGACAATCACGATGGTCTTTAAAGCCCGCATGTCTGCCTCCAGTGCAGAGAAGGCAACTAATAGGTCACTGCTGTTTACCGTGTGTTCAGAGACGCCGCATGGACTGGTGGTTCGACGCTGCGCCACGCTGTCTCCGGCGGCTGACGTCTCGTGAGATAGGCGTTGCGGGCGGCGGCGTAATGATCGAGTGTAACGTCTTCGCCGCCATCGAACTGTAAAGTCACGGCTCGCTCGTTGAGCATGTCCTCCGTGCCTTTGCTAAAGACCGCGAGCAGCGGCACGAAGAAATTGATCGGATCCATGTTGAGGACGTAGCCAATACCGTCCCGCACGGTGAGTGGGGACAACAATGGCAGCACTAAATAGGGTCCCGCAACCATCCCATAGTGGGCGAGCGTTTTGCCGCCATCTTCATCGCTCTTTTGAATATGGAACTGATACTTTGCGACATCCGTCATCCCACCCATGCCTAGCGTGGAATTGATCAGAAAGCGCGCCACTTCCCGAGCGGCCCCATTGAATTTCCCCTGGAGCAAGCTATTGATGAAGCGCTTGGGCATCGCAACATTGTCCAGCATGTTGTGGATAGCGTCCTTTTCTCCGTCCAGTACGAGGTCGTTATACGCCTTCGCCACCGGCCGCAGCACGTACCTGTCCGCTGCGCAGTTCAACATGAAGATTTTCTCATTGAAGGGCTCCCACGGATCGTAATCTTCCGTGTCGTCATTTATGCCCAGGGTGCCACGTTCCACGATGATTTCTTGCAACGACTCGGCGCTCAGCGCGGGAGCGACAAACGGTTGGACTGCCAGGGCCCACGACAGGACCCAAGAGGTGACGATAGCGAGCAGCACGCGGCCTAGGATGTGCATCACGCAGTATCCTTCTTGGCGAACGCTGATCTCAGTCCGTCGGTTAGTTGCGAGGCCGACCCTGGCGGCCAGAAGAACCGATACAGTAAGCGTCGTTCGTAAGACATCGGAATTCTCAGTGTTTGTTAAGACTTCCCGCATGGACGGTTTGGAAATTGTCAATACTGGCGAGAATGCTGTCTCCAACGGTAATATTGCCATCCTTCCAAGTCTTGGCGTCCACCCGTAAGCGCATCTCGTTGCCAGAGGTGTCCTGGATCACATAGGTCTCGCGGTCGATCTTGAGAACTTCGCCTTCGACCACGGCAGAGGTTCCCATGGGGGATGAGGAAGTGATCGGTGGTGAAATGATGGATGAGGAAATGAGCCGTTTCAGAGACTTGATGTGCTTCTGCTTGCCTTGATGGACAACATGCGCCACGATTTCATCTCCGACCTGAATAGGTTCATCCACGGCGCAGTTTGGACCAACCTCCAGGCTCACTGTCCTGTCAAGAGAATCTTGGACGATGAACACCTTGCCGTCGGTTTTCATCACCTCGCCTCGGACGGTCCCTGTCCAGCTTTTTGGATTCACATCCTGGGCGGCTGTGGGGGCCACTGGGTAGGCCAACAGAATCAGGACCAAGATTGTCAGGCTGAGATATTTATTCATAGTAAACCTCCCTTTTCTCCGAAGCGTGCGCGGGAGCCTCTTTCCCAATCCCTGAAGGAAACGTAGAGATGGTGGCCATTAAGCATGTTCCCATCGAATGCGGTGAAGACCTTTCTCATTCCCACAGGACTGGACATCTTCACTAAGCCCAAAGCTACGGGACGACCTTTCCCATTCCTCAATCGAACAATTTTCGCCGACACGACAGTCCCATATGGCCAGATCATGTCACCCAACTGTCGCTCGGTGAGTAGAATGGGGAGACCAGCAATAAGTAGGCTGTTGCTCATGTCCTCTTCCTCGCAGGCTGATGTCCGGATCCCAAACGACTTTCAGATGGCTTATTCAATTCGCGACAGGAGTAGTGCGGCGATGGTGACGGAGCAACGAGCTTGGCAGACATCATAACAACGGTCGGGAAACAGCGACGGCTCATGGCTCCCTCGAAGATGTGAGCGTGATTATTGAGCGGAGAATAAACTGCTGCGCGGAACGCGACAATCGTCTAAATCCTGCAATTGATGGGTGGGAAATCCCCGAAAAAGAGGGCCGAAAAGCCTGTAGCGAGGGGGTTTAACTAGGGTTCGATAAGGCCTTTGCGGATGGCGTATCGAACAAGGCTGGCTGTCTCGTGGATGTCTAGTTTTTCCATAATCCTACTCCGGTGGGACTCAGCAGTGCTCACACTCACCCCAAGAAGCGCCGCAACCTCTTTAGTTGTCCTTCCCTCAGCAATCAATTGCAGGACCTCTCGCTCGCGATAGCTCAGAGGGTCAGAGGGAAGGTCGTTTTTAGCCAGATACGCCGAGACGACTGCGCCGGAAACGCCGGGGCTCAAGTAGGTTTTTCCCTGAGAGACGTCATGAATCGCCTGGACCAGGTCCTCGGCGGCCTTGGTTTTTAATACATAGCCTTTGATCCCCGCGTGAAGGGCTGGCAAGACATATTGGTCCTCCGTATGCATGGTCAAAAGGATGGTCCTTGTCCTCGGCGAGACCAGGAAGATTTCCTTGGCGGCGTTCACGCCATTCAGAGAAGGCATGGCTAGATCAAGGATCGCCACGTCGGGGCGCAAGTGTTCTGCCAATCGTACCGCTTCACGCCCATCAGCGGCTTCCCCCACCACGTCGAACCCCTCCCGTTCAAGAAGGGCTCTCACGCCCTGCCGAACGATCTGATGATCGTCGGCAAGCAAGACTCGCACTGGCATCCTATGTCTCCAGCGGGATGGTGATGAGTAGCTCTGTCCCTCGACCGGGGAATGAGACGATCTGTAGTTTCCCGCCTAAACTGTTGAGCCTCTCTTGAATCCCGACAAAGCCCAGACCTCTCTCGATCCTTGGGGCCAAAACAACAGCCGAATCAAAACCGATGCCGTTGTCCCGGATAGAACAGCGGACCATTTGGTCCTCCCGCTGGAGGCAAACAGTCACCCGAGTTGCCTGAGCATGTTTGGTCACATTCGTCAGCGCCTCTTGGACGATCCGGTAGAGAGCTGTCTCGATGACATGGGGAAGGCGTTTCTCCGATGAACCTTCCACGCTAATGGGAATCCGTGTGCGCGCGGAGATCCCGGTGGCGAGGAATTCGAGGGCTGGGAAAAGTCCCAGGTCGTCCAGAATTGTAGGGCGAAGTTCGTGCGACAGACGCCGCAACTGCATCTCGATCTGATCGAGGAGGCCTCGAATCTTTTGGAGACGGTCACCCGCGGGCGGAGGAAGCTCGTGGGCCACTTCTTCCAAGGCCAGATGAACGGACGCGAGAAGCTGTCCGGCCTCGTCATGGAGCGCGTGGGCGATCCGTTTGGCTTCCTCTTCCAGCATCTCATTCAGATGACGTAGAGCGATGTTGGCTTCTCGATACCCTCGATGCGTCATTTCAAATGGTGACAAGCTCTCCGCGAAAAAAATTGCCGCCGCCTTCACCGTGAGGTTAAAATCGTCAGTCACGGAGCGCTGGAGCAACCTAGTCATCAATGCTTCGTAATGGACTGATGCCAAGTCCAGGACACCAAGCCCTTCGGCAAGGG
>VBON01000102.1:7541-12746 GCA_005877525.1 Nitrospirota bacterium | reverse complement strand
GCCCATGAGTTTATCCGATCTCGATGCGGGGCAACCAGAGCGTTGTCGTTTCGGCGGCCGTGACAGAAGGTGAAGGCAGTAAGCTCTAGGACTCGCTTCTTTGGATCTTTAGGAGGTAGTTCCGGATGCGGGCCGCATTTGTTCCGACATCGCTTTTCCCGACTCTCGACACTGACCGGACATCAATCCGGCTGCCGCTATCCAGAGACGTCACACGCACGACGATGTCGTCCTTGAAGCCGAACCATAGTGTCGTATCAGTCGCCTCGATGCGGCCCTTATCCGGCCGGCTTTCCACAATATCCCATCCCGTATCCCGCGCGGCCCGCAGCGCTCGCTGGAAAGCAACATCCGGTGACGCGTTTACAGTTAGCGGTTGGAGATCAGGATAGGCTTTCTTTTGCTGAGCAGCGACCTCCGTTCCCTTGTACTCGACGGAATTGGGTGCGTCCGCTCGTAATGGCAAGATCGCGACAAAAGCCGGCGGGTTCTCCGTATCGGTCGTAATGTCATGAATGGGCGGCACGTGTTGGGCGCGTTGTTTCATCTGCCATGGGATGCCGGCGACGAATACAGCGAGGATGATGCTTGCCAAGGCAAAGAGGATCGCCTTATTGGAAGAGCGATTGACGACGAGCGCCACCAGGCCCAGCACCACTACAACCAACGCTCCGTACGCGGCCCAGGTGAGGAGCATGAAACCAGTTCGGAAATGCCATAGGCCCCACCGCGAACCCAATCCGGCGGCAAGGCCGGTGCCGGCGCAAATGATCGCCAGTCCAAAGGCCACAAGATTCAAGCTGTGTAGGTAGCGCATGTTTCACTCAGGGGTTAAAGATACGTTGGATCTTATCATGGTTTGGATGTGCTACGCGGCGGGATGTCCACATCGCCTGGTGCTTGCGCTGTAAGCTTGCTGTCTGCTGCAAGGACGACAGCCGAAACAGGTGCGTCTATGCGTTGGTCAATAATCGGTCGGAAGGCTCTGCGCCCAGAACGATCCAAGCGATCGTCGCGCTCATGCACTAGAGAAAGGCTTCTATCCAACAGCCAGATAACACTTTCGTACCGACCGTAATGTACATCGCAGCCGGCTGTTCCAGCAGATGTAGCCAGATTAGCGGGGCCCCGGAGTGTGCGAGGGAGTTAAATCGGTGGCGGAAAACTAAAGATGTTCAGTACGCCAGGCTCTGTCGAGGTTCACGGCACCGCTCGCATACTTCCATCTGTCCCTGCACTTTGAGCGTGCCCGATCGACCCCTCTTCCCCAGCAACGGCACAGACGCCCACTGGTGCTTCCCGAACAAGCAGAGTATTGTTCCTAACATAACGACCGTCCAGCCGGAGTGTCAGGTGTCATCGTACGCTGTTCCCTCAGTATCACTAGCTGAACCAAAGAATATTGGCAACCTCAGCCATCACTGCACAAACAAAGATCGTAATCAGCAGCCTCGTACGTGTCTCCATAGCGTCCCCCTGACGAGTCAGTCACGCAATTCCCCTGCCAGAGACTCGGTGGTCAATATCCAGCCGTAACACAAGGAGTTAAGGAGTTAATTGCAACCCCATCGCCCTAAATTACATTACGTGTTTACAATTTTTAGTCTCTTCCAAAGTCAAAAAACGTTGCTTCCTCATACGAAATTTGTGAACAGGCATACAGTAAGTCATCGAGACAATGGTATCGATATATGCAGGCCGATTATTAAGAAATAAGTGGAGTCGGAGTTACTGGATCAGCCTTCGTCATTCACTTCGATTTCGGCAGAATGCCTTTGCGTTCTAACTCGTCAATCCTCGCCGGAGCTAACTCCATCAAGAACCCTTTCACGGTCTTGCCTTCATGGGCGGCAGCCATTTTTATTTTTCGCATGAGATCGCGGGGGAGTCCTGGAGGTTCCAGCAGGAACGCGAAGATGCGCGGCGGGATGTTCAATCTCGCCAAGACGAATCCAAAGTATATCCATGAGCCGCGCTGTCATGGTAGAGTTGGGCAGGTAGCGAACGGATTGCCGTCTAACGAATTAAAACACCCAGACGGAGAGGTGGCCGAGTGGCCGAAGGCAACGGTTTGCTAAACCGTCACAGGGGTAAAACCTTGTCGCGGGTTCAAATCCCGCCCTCTCCGCCAAACATTGCACCCGCCCGCCCCGCGCCCGCCGAGACGGGCGCTTTTCCCGTGGGCTTGCTCGACCCGAAGGCCTGTTGACTATTTAAGCTTTCATAACTTTCTTCTAAGTTGCCCCATGTCACGCATTGATCTCCATACCCATACCACCGCTTCGGACGGGAGTCTGTCCCCCACCGAATTAGTTCAGCTCGCAAAGCAGCAGGGTGTATCGGCTCTCGCCGTCACCGACCACGATTCAGTCGCCGGCCTTCCCGACGCAATGGCAGCGGGAGAACAACTGGGAGTCACCATCATTCCCGGGATCGAGATTAGCTGCCTCTATGAAGACGTGGAGCTGCACATCCTTGGGTACTTCATCAATCCAGACGATCCTCGTCTGTACCTATCCAGCCGGGAGGATCGCAATCCCCAGATCATTGAGCGGCTGTGCCGTCTGGGCTTGGATCTGACATATCTCGAGGTAAGAGCGTTCGCCGGTTCAGCCACCGTTGGCCGGCCGCATATCGCGCAGATCCTGCTGAAAAAAGGCTATGTTACTAGCGTTGCTGATGCGTTTGACCGTTACCTGGCCGACGGCGCGCCGGCCTATGTTTCGCGGGCGCTGCCTACCGCTTCGGAGGCGATCGGTCTCATTCGCGAGATCGGCGGGGTGCCGGTCTTGGCTCACCCCGTCTATGCAGGGCGGAGACGTGCGCGAAACTTAAGGCCCTCGGCTTGGCAGGGCTTGAAACACTCTACAGCAGTCACACGCAGCCACAGACGGATCGCTTTCGCAGCCTGGCGCACGAGCATGGCCTCCTCGTCACCGGCGGAAGCGATTTCCACGGAGATTCAAAACCGGACATTCTGGTGGGAACCGGCTACGGAAACCTGAAGGTGTCTGCAGAATTGTTGGAACCGGTGCAGAAGGCGGCGAAAACGATTCAAGGCCCCGTAAAATAATGACGGCTAGTTTTCCGTCGTTTCGACGATGTGGTTCTCGAATCGCGTGCAACCTTCGGCCAGCAACCGGTTCGTGAGAACTTCCCCCGGCCATTCGATCGGCAGATCGGCCGTGAAGACCCAGACATCCGGCGACGTCCAGAGCGGCCCTTCCTCCTCCGCGGTATCAGGATCGAGAAGATCGGTCCATACCGGCATGTAAACGCCATTCCCACATTGCGTGTGGAGATGGACGATGACGCGCCCGCGGAGTCCGGGCGTCAGCTCCCGCCATACGGCGATCGTTTCATCCGCCAGTCGCTGCAACCCGACAGCATTCTTCGCATCGAAGAGAGCATAGGCAGCGTACGCCGGCGTCTCGAGCAGATGAGGAGCCGTCGCCAGATCGGCGCATTGCGCCCGCAGGCCGGCCAATAACGCTTCTTTGTCCGCGTCAGCCATCTCATCCGGAATCGTGGGTTCGGCTTCGTCCCGTATTCCAAAGAGAAGGTAGACCGTATGCTCGACCGGCAAGTGAAGGCGCGGCGCCAGAGGAGGCCAGCGTTCTGGCCGAAACACCGAGCCCACATGGGCGTGCAACCCTTGCAGACTGATGCGGTCAAGCGTGGTATCGGTGAGTAGCTTGGCTTCCACGGCGACCTGGGCGGTCTGCGAGAGTCGTAAATGCTGCCGAAGCAACGCCGCAGTCTCCTCAGGATCGACGGTGAGCCGCAACGGCTGTCCAAAATTGGCTTGCAACGGCAGCGCCAGCGTAAGAAGCGAAACCGCGGAATCCGACATCTCCCCTTCAGGTTCAAGATCGGTAGATGCAGCCTCGGCCAGCAGCAGATCGAACAACCACTCTGCCATATCCTCATCCAGAGCGGCCAGCACCGTCAGGATCTCGTCCTCTCGGTTTTGCTCAATCAATTCCGCCAAGGTGTCGAACGCCGCGTCGGCGTCCCAATGGTCATGGCGCCGGGCGTTGATCAGATGGATCAAATCCCGCGTCAAAGGGTCAGGCCGGTTCCAGTTTTGCATGCGTCCATCATGCCAGAAGCACCCTCCTGTCGCAAGACCTACAGTTCTTTCTGCCATCGCAAGCGGACAGAGCTTCTCAGATATTCAGCAATCCGCTATGATGGGGCCGTAAGAGGCCCGCTATGACAAACGACGTTCCTGTGCTTCTAGGACTCCGCCACCTGGCACTCCGGGTGCGAGACATCCGGAAGGCGAAGGAGTTCTATCTAAAGTTTTTCGGAATGAAGGTGGTGTGGGAGCCAGATGCGCAGAACTGCTACCTCAGCTCGGGAGCGGATAACTTGGCCTTGCACGAGGTTAACGAAGACACGGCAGCGGCCGCGAACTCAAATCCTCTTGACCACTTTGGATTCATCGCTGAAACGGCGGCGGCAGTCGATAGCTGGGCTCGCTGGGCGACGCAGAATGGCGCCCGCATCGTCAAAGCGCCAAAGCAGCATAGGGACGGAAGCTATTCCTGCTATCTTGCGGACCCGGACGGGAACACCATTCAGGTACTCTACGAGCCGACGATCAGCCGGCAATGAGCGAACAGGTGTGATCAACCGGAAACGCGTTTAGTCAACCGGCTTAAAAAACGAATCGTAGATGCCGTAGATCACGATGATCACGATCAGCGCGATCCAGACATACGCCGTCGAGTCATACCCGCCGCCTCCGCCTTCTTTCTTGGCTTCCTCCGCGGCAAAGCTCACCAGCGTGGCGCCGAAAACCATCAGGAAGGAATAAATGCCTGCCAGTATTGCTTTCACGGGCGACCTCCTTCAGAAATGACCAACGCTCATACTGCCGACTTGCGGGATTGCAGTATACAAAATCGCCGGAAGTAAGGGCAAGCTCAAAAACATCAGCCTTAGTAGATCAGGCGAATGTCCTTCATGTTTTTCTCTGTTTTGGAGCCAGTTGACGTTCCGCACCGCGCGCAGCGGTAATCGTAAAGATTGCCGTCAGGCAGGACCAGAAGCAGCCGCTCTCTCACCGGCGTAGCCTCCCGGCACTTGGGACAATAGAGAGCCGAAGCCTTGAAGGAGCGAAATTGCTCTTGCGGTTGAGCGGGAGAGGCCGCGGGCCAACCCGGAGGAACAGGGGGCATCCCTCCTGGGTTGCGAGGT
>VBON01000102.1:0-7509 GCA_005877525.1 Nitrospirota bacterium | reverse complement strand
CAATAGCAGGATGGCTGATCATTAAACTCTTCCTAAAGATCACCCTTATTCTCACTTCTGTACTGAAACTTTGGTGTACCCAGCTGGTAGATCGAACAGGTCAGGCCTTTGCGGACCGATCGTAACGGAGCTGTACACACTCTCCCATTTCCCATCGGCGCTGGCCGTCTTCATGGTGAACTTGATATCCGGAGCGACCCATTGGTAGATGATCTGCCGCTTTCCGTCCGATTCGACGGTCACCTCATACTTCTCGGTCTTGCGGCCGCTCACCGGCTCGTTCCCCACATGCTTGCGCGCGACTTCGCCTTCGATGGTCGGGCCGACCCGGGGAATTTGGTCGATGCGCAGCGGCAGCTCCACATACGATCGGTTGGGCAGTAACAGCCATGTCACCGCCCTATCCAACCGGTTAATAGAGACCTTAGGACCCTCTGCGCTCGCCATCTCGACGCGCCAGCGATCCGGCTGAAAATAGATTTTTCCAGTCATCGTACTTTTGCCTATCCGCGTCGTCTGGTCGGCCGAAAATTCCATCGCCCGCCCCGTATTCGCGGCAGCACCGAGAATAATGAATGCGATGAAGAGGTGTCTCCTCATAGCCTGCCCCCTACAATCCAATGACGATCGTCAGGAACGTCGATCAGCAATCGGCTTAGGTTCAGCTCGGCCAGTTGCGAGGCGACTTCATCTTCGGTAAAGGCCGCCAACAGGGAATTCAAGAAGTCGCGCCTCAAGGTCGCCGGCTCCTCTGAGGCGTAGCGATCCACGATCGCCTGGGCTTCGTCAAAAGAACCAGGACGCAGAAGATCCATCACCAACACCCTGGCCCCCGGCATTGCGAGGTTTTTTGCCGCATACCAAAACTGCAGTGGATTGGGCACGTGATGTAAGAGACTATTCGAGATAACCGCATCGGCGGGGTCAACAATGCACGTTTGAAAGCGTTCACGTCGAAATTGAATCCGGTCGGCCAGACCCTTTTCGGCCACCGCCTTCTCGGCTAGATCGATCATTGGCCCCGAGGCGTCGACGCCGGTGATTCTCAGGTTCGGTGACGCGCACGCCAACCGGATCACAATATCGCCAGGCCCGCAGCCAAGGTCCACCACATGCCCCTGTGTCAGATCAGGATAATATTCCCGAAAGCGATCCACGAAGCCTTGATTTTCTTCCTCGAAGTCCGCCTTGGAATAGACAAGCGCCTGCTCGGGATCGTCCATAAGTTCCGGTTCCAGCATTCGCTCCATCATATGGCCTGTTCCGTATCGGATTCGACGATAACGCCATCTCCTGCCCGAACATGGCCCTCCGCCAATACCCGCGCGTAGAGCCGGCTCCATCCCGGATGGAGCTTCTGAGAAATCCGCGAAAATTCCCCGCCCACAAACCAGCGCGCATTGAATTTACATGGACTGGTATAGCTCACAATCTCCAATCGAGCGTGCTCACCGATACGCAGCCGGTCTCCCGGTTTCAGCGTGGGCCAGTCGAGTCCCACGATAGTGAGATTCTCGCCGCTGGCGCCCGGCTTGATCGCATGCCTCTCCGCTTGCAGCGCCTCGATGACCTCCAGGGAAAACAAGCAGACGGCCCGGTCAACGCCTCCATGGACGTCGCGGTTCCGCTGGCGGTCGCCCGCGACGCCTTCTAGAGTGATCCGCGCCTCCGGCACCGGCAGCTTGGGCACCCCACCGTCCGAGACGCTGATCTGATGTAGATAAGGACGCCGGCCGCGCATACCCGCGCGATTGTACCAGAATTCATAATACCCACTGTATTGCCGCGTAAGGAAGTCAGTTGAAACGCAAGAGCAAGAAGACTATGGCGCGGTGAGATCAAACCTGACGGGAAGGTGAACAATACTATGGATTGGGAAATTGCCGTCCATCGCCGGGCTGAACCGCCATCGCTGCACGGCAGTGAGCGCGGCATGATCAAGAATGGCATAGCCTGACGTCTGGTGTACAGACACAACCCCGGCCTTCCCGTCTGGAAGGACTTCCACTCTTAGCATGACGGTCCCTTCCCACCCGGCTTCCCGCGCCGTCCGTGGATATTCGGGTCTCACATTGTGGCCGGGCTTGGCCTTGGATCGAATGGCCTCCATTCTTTCCGGGGATGTATCCCTGAAGACCTGTGCGAGCCCCGCCCTGGCCGTCATCACCGGCCGGTTAAGGGCAGGAACGATGCCGGTAGTCGGCAAGGCACTCACCGATGAAATCATGTCCGTCGGCAAGGTCACGCCTTCTCCATCTGGCATGGCCGCCAGCGGGCCGACAAGGTGAAAGGACCGCGGCACCTCGATAAAACTTGGTACCGGTTCGATTGGCGGCGCCAGCGACCTGGAAGAAGACACCATAGGCGGAGGCCTGCTCACACGAGCAGCCGTTTCGGGATTGGCATGAGCCACACTGGCCAATCTCCCAGAATGAATCGCTCTCGAACGCTGATGCATAGGCCGCGGCTCTCGTTTGAGAGAGGGGCGAATGACTGGCGAAGGCAATTCCTGCCTAACCGAGGAGTCAGCAGGCTCAACCGCGGGAGGAGTCGGAGCGGGCTCTATCAGATCGATCGTGATTTCCTGGCGTGGCTCAAAAACGGCCTTCGCTCCCAGGGGTGCCACGGCCAACACAACCGCGAATAGGCCATGAAGCCCCATCGAGAGAAGGATTGGACCCCGTATCGCCGTCATTTTCGCATGTCCCGGACGATCCGCTGGATGCGATCGTCCTTTCCGCCGAGCTCCAAATACTTCTTGTAGCTGGCTAACGCCCGAACAGTATCTTTAAGATGGAATTCGTAAAACACGCCGAGGTTATAATAGGCTTCCGCCATCATCGGCCGGAGTCGGATCGCCTCTTCATAGGCCTGCTCTGCTTGATCGAATTTTCGTTGCATTGCGTACAGGACACCCAGATTCACATATGCGTCGGCATAATCCGGCTTGAGCTTGACTACCGTCTGGAACTCTTGTATTGCCGCGGGAAGCTCCGCTTTCGCCTTCAACAGAAATCCCAGATTGTAATGGGCATCCACAAAGTCCGGTCTCGCTGCAATGGCCTGGCGATAGGCACGCTCCGCTTCGCTCGCCTGGTTGGCCTTTTCCGCGATGGTACCCAAGAGGTAGTGGGCATCCGCATGATCCGGCTGCACAGTGACGAGACGGGCCAACAGTTCGCGGGCCTCGGTGCTTCGTCCCTGCGACTCGAACAAATACCCTAATGCATACAGGGCTTCCGGCTGATCCGGTTTGACGGCCAACGCTCGCTGATAGACCGGGATCGCCTTGGCGATCGCCTGTTGGCGCTCGTACAACTGGGCTAGAGACAAGAGCGCCTCTTCGTATCGGGGATACAATGTCAGTGCCCGCTGGAGCTCCTGCTCGGCTTCGGCGAATTTGCCCTGTCCCTGATAGACCAATCCAAGGTCGTAGTAAGCCTCCGCCATGTTGGGATTCAACTCGATCGCCGTCTTGAACGATTCCGCCGCATCGGGAAGACGTCGCAGTCCGGTAGCATAGACAATGCCGAGCAAGTGATGCGCCTCGGCAAACTTCGGCCGGACCGCAATCGCTTTCGGCGGCTGCCTCGTATTTCCCCTGCGCCGCCTGCGTCATCGCCTGGTTGTAGTACTTCTTGGCTTCATCGGCGTATGCCGGAAAGGGTTGAAGAACGATACATGCTATGGCAACCACCGCCGAAAGCATTTGGCGAGTCTTCATTTCGATAGCTCGTCCGCCGCGTATTCCGTCAAGTCGAAGCGTACCGGAACATCCACGATGGTCGGCATCGTGAAACCTCCATCCATCTCGGGCGCAAACCTCCAGCCCCGAGCAGTAACGACGGCCGACTGGTCCAGCATAGTATAGCCCGAGGTCTGCTCTACTTTCACGTCTGCGACGGTTCCGTCTGTTCTGACTTCCACCCGTAGCAAGACGGTGCCCTCCCATCCCATCTCTCGCGCGCGCTTGGGGTATGCCGGCCGAGCAGGCTCGAGATAGCGAACGCGCGTCCGGTTGCCGCGAGCGAGCGCGGTATTATCCTGGAGCAGACGCGGAGGTGCGCCAAGCGAATGAGGCGCCAGGGGAGCGCCGCGCTTCCAGTAGGCATCGGGGGGAAGGGGCACGGCGGTCGAGAGTTCGGGAAGCGGAATGGGAAGAGAGCGTACTAACGGGGCGATCCGCGCGGCCGTCACCTCCACCTCATCCAATTGCTCGATATCGTCCGACTCTAAGGTTTGCCCCCAGGCTCCCCCTGGTATCGAAAGCAGAAGGGCGATCACGAAGCCAGTCAGCCAGTCCTCAATCAAGATCATCCGAGTCATCCGGTATGCTTACTAGCGAGCTTAGCCTATCGCATGCCGGGCGGCGCTTCAACCCTTTTGCAGTAGAATCCAGAATAAAAGCTCTCTGGATGTCTCACGAGCTTGCCTAAATCCGGACCGGCATCAGTAAACCAATCATCAAAAATAAAGACTCCCGCCGAGAAGAAATGTGCGGGGAACACCGGGGGTAAAATGAATGTCGGCTACAGGCGCGGGTTCTCCCCGTAATTGCGACGAGAAGAAAAACTGGGCCTCTCGCCATTGCGCATTCAAGATGTTCTCAATGCTCAGAAAGAAGCCGAACGACTTATATCGGTACCGTGTGGTCCAGTCGAAAACGAGATATCCCTTGGCGCTGACGCTCCGATCTTCTACCGCTGGCCGATCACCCAGATAGCGCATTTCCAGATTCGATTCGAATCCCCATGGCAGCCGGAGAATGAGTTCCGTACGGTTCGTCACTGTCGGTGCCAATGGTACAGCCTCACCAGTCCCTCTGAATTCTGCATGCGTTAATGTCCAATCAGTGACAAGCAAGAGAACATCCGTCAATTTGAGGCGGGCGGTGACTTCTGTACCGTAGCGGCGGGTCGCGCCCCGCGCTTCGAACATTGCATCATCGCCGTTGAAGACAAGTTCGCTGGTCAGATCGAGGAGCCACAATGAGACTCGCACATCCAACCGCTTGAATTGCTGGGTACGAACGCCGACTTCATAGGCGGATGCCTTCGGCAGGGTCGGAGCGGTTGGGTTTTGTATTACCACTCTAGCATCGTTGCTATGAAACCCCGACCCAGCGTTCAAAAAGAGTTCAGTGTGCAACCATGGGCCGAACACCAGATTGCCCTTCAGGCTGGGGCGCGCGTCGTCCACCTTTCCGGTGAGAGCGCCCGGCCCAGGCTGGTTCAGGCGGTCTCGAACGTTATAGTGGAAGTAATCGCCTCGGACTCCGCCGACAAATCGGACCCATGTGAGCGGCTGAAGCTCAAGCTTTAGATAGGGCGAAACCGACGCCTCCAGCAGATCCACATCGGTGATCGGGCCGAGTTGAGTTCGTTGCTGTTGCTTCCCCAGCCTCACCCGCCCGTCATCCACCCGGGTTTGAAGCCCCACCTTTGCAGAGCCCTCTATATCGTACGCCTGACCGCCATACTTGTACGCGAGGTCGCCCCCATAGATGTAGCGGTCATCGTCCTGTTCGATGCCATCGCCTTTCACAGGATCGTTCAAGAAGAATGTGAAGTCAGAAAAGAGATTCAATTTGTAGTGCTGAATGTAGGCTTGGGCTAAAATTGTGCTGGCCGGTGACAGGTCCCAATGATAGAGAAGATTCCCGACAGTCCGCTTTGTGTTGCCTCCCTCCGAAGGATCAATCGCCCCGAAGCGGTCCAACCTCCCGGCCAGGACCTCTCGTAGCGGGATTTGTCCTGATGCGTTCCAAGCTCCGCTGTAATAGCTCACCGCCACGGCAAGTTCCGAGTCGCGCGTGGGATTGACCGTGATTTTCCCAAGCGCGTTAAACCGATGATATTTGTCGGGACTGATGAACGGTCCATCCGTGAAGTATTGCTCCACCGCGATCAGTGTTCGGACGGTCTTTCGCGTGGGGGATAACAGCGTCAGCAATCGTCGCGTCTGGAATTGTCCACCGGCCAGTTCGATCAGATTATCATCCACCGTATCTCTGGTCACGAAGTTCACCATCCCGGCCGTCACAAAATCGCCATCCTCGACATAGTATGGCCCTTTGCGGACATCGAGGAGTTTGATCGTTTCCGGGATGACAAAATGCACATCCGCATAGCCTTGCCCGTGCGCATGGCTGCGGATATTGATGGGCATATCGTCCCAGAACAAGCCTACATCTGTGCCGTGGTCGGCATCAAACCCTCGCAATAGATACTGTTCCGCCTTGCCGCCGCCCTGGTGCTGGCTGATGAATAGGCCGGGAGCGAGACGGATTAGATCAGCCGGCCGGCCTTGCGGACGGACCTCGAAATCTTTATCAGGGATCAGTTGCTGCGAAGACGCGGCGATGGGCCGCTGTCCGGTCACTACTACCGGCTCCAGTTCCTGGTCAACATTCGGGTCATGGGATCGCGCACCTGATGGAGCGAGCAGAATCATTGCGACTAGGAACACCAGCGCCACTCAATGTCATCTCGGTATTACGAAATATATAAAAAGTATTACAATTGGCGAGACCGGTCAAGGGCTTTGATTTGGCCGCAGGATTCGCCAATACTAAGAGATGCATTCGCTGGCACAGGAGGGGCTTTCATGAAGAAGACGGTCCGCTTCGCGGTGTCGCTCGACCATCATTTGCTTGATGACCTTGACCGAGTCCTTGTTCAAAAGAAATACGAGACGCGCTCGGAGGCGATTCGCGACTTAATCCGCGATCATCTGGTTGCAGAGGAGTGGGACAAAAAGAAAGAGGCCGTGGGCACGATTACGATCGTCTACGATCACCACATCCACGACCTTACGGAGAAGCTTACTGACATTCAGCACGATTTCCATAAGCTGATCCTGTCCACCATGCATGTCCATCTAGATCACGACCATTGCATTGAGGTCCTCGTTGTCAGGGGGAAAGGGCGCGATGTACGGACGGTGGCTGACAGCCTGATCAGCACCAAGGGCGTGAAGCACGGAAAACTGACGATGACGACGACAGGGAAGGAACTCGCCTAGCGATTTTTCCGCTCTGTAAAAAAAGGCGGGGCGAAGGGAGCCCAGTCTTCGCCCCGCGTGGACAGCCAGTCAAAGGTCGCCCACCATAACAAGTCGAATTTCAATATTCGTCGCGATTCGGCTTACTTCATTACCTTCCCTGTGCAATTCCAGCCGGATCCTTTGACTCCATTCACCGCGGTTTCCAAGTCTTCGGGCTTCGCCTTTCCCGCCTCCGTCTCAACCACGGCATGTCCCGGCATACTCTTCAGGTCCACGTTCTTGACCCCCGGGACTTTTTTCAGCGCTGTCTCCACATCATTCGAGTAGCTGTCACAATGCTTGCCACCGAGCATCAACGTGACCTTCTGATCCGCCGCTTGCGTGACAGTGACCGCCGTCCCAAACATCACCATCGCCGTCACAACCACAAACATCATGAAACGCATGTCCAACCTCCTTTTTTTGTTGTCCCATCCATTCAGATATTCTCGTATTAACCCGCCT